>JAMXCW010000013.1:253-58318 GCA_024451685.1 Candidatus Bathyanammoxibius amoris
TGATTTCATCTCCTTCAGGGCTATCCTCAAAATCCTTCATGAGTTCTTGCCGGTACAACTGTCGCGTGATTTCATCTCCTTCAGGGCTATCCTCAAAATCCTTCATGAGTTCTTGCCGGTACAACTGTCGCGTGATTTCATCTGCTTCACGGATGACACCCACTGGGGCGGAGTCCTTTGTGCCCTTCTCAAAAAGCCGCCTGGGCGGTCCCTTTAAGCTCAAGCCGGAGGATCTTGACGGCTTCCTGGGTTTATTAGTGGCAGATGAACCCTTAAGGGCCAGGCCGGAGGATTTCGAGGCGCTTACGGGGGGTGAGACGTCGAACTTCTTTGCCAGGTCATCCAGTATATTATTCACATTCTGCTTCGCCTCCTTGAGCTTTTGCTCCAACAACCGCGCCTCCTTCTCAAGGCGCGCTTCCTCGGCCTCACGCCTTTGCTTATCCGCCTGCCTTTTCTTTTGCTCTTCGGCGTCTCTCAGGTTGTTCCGGATTGTTGAGTTTGTTGAGTGATTTAGACCATATGCTAGTGCCTCATTATAGTATTTTATGGCAGCGTCAAAATCTTTATTGTCATAGGCCTTTTGACCCAAGGCAATCGCCAGACTGCGCTCAATAACATCATCATCAGGGTCATATTCTAGTGCCTCTTTATAGTATTTTATGGCGTTGTCATAATCGTTCTTCTCAAGGTATTCATTGCCTTTCTTGTTTAGCTTATGAGCCTCATTCCACCGTCGTTTCCTCTCCAATTCCTGAGGCGAAGGCCCTGAGGGCACGTAGTAATAGCCATCGTCGCTGGAAGAAGAACTGTCTGAGGGTGAGTCTCCATAATAATTGTTGCCGTCGCTATCGGACCACCAACCGGTAGGACCCCCATCAACGGCAAGGGTGTCTTTGGTGCATAGCACAAAAGACCCAGTGAATGCACACAGACAGATAAGCGATATTGCGATTATCAGGTTTCGCATGGCCCACTTCCCCCAATAAGGATTCATACTGAGTCTCTCTGCGAAAATTCTACCACAAGAGAAGTAATTGTCAACTTTTTATAGGAGACGTACTTACGTTCCGGGCACCACTCTCTGAGGGATGGACAGACCCCTGGAGGAAGAAGCTGAAACTACTACAGCCAAGGCCCTTGATAATGCACTTCCTTGCTATTACAATAGTTGCGACTCGTCTAAGAAAGTCAGCCGTTTCGCCTTTGACGTATTACCAGGTTGAAACAGTACAGATAAAATGAACAAATCCTTGATCATATCTACCATAGGCGGAATGCTCATCCTCCTGGCCGTGGCCATGCTTGCGCCTCTGGCCGTTGCGGTGTACTACGGTGACGGTAAAGAGATAAACGCTTTTATGTATGCTGTGTCAATAACCGTAGTCATTGGCGGCGCGATGAAATTCGCCTTCCGGCCTGCGACGAAAGAGGTCACAATACGAGAAGGCTTCGTGACCGTTGTGTTCGGCTGGGTTATATGCGTCGCCTTCATTGCGTTGCCATATCTTTTCTCCGGCAGCATCGTGAACATAAGTGACGCGTACTTTGAGGCGATGAGCGGCCTGACTACCACCGGGGCCACGGTCATAGCCGATATAGAGTCATTGCCACGTGGCATAGTCTTCTGGCGGAGCATGACCCAGTGGCTGGGAGGTCTCGGTATCGTAGTCTTCTTTATCGCCTTTCTGCCCACCACCGGTCTTGGCACACATCACCTCTTTAAGATGGAGATACCGGGGGGGCCACTTGCCGACAAGCTGCGTCCAAGAGTGGCCGAGACGGCGAAGCTGCTCTTTGTGATATACATAGTACTCTCGCTGCTTGAGTTCCTGCTGTTATATCTGGGAGACATGCCCAAGTACGATGCCATATGCCATACCTTCAGCAACGTCTCCACGGGCGGGTTCAGCCCAAAGAACACCAGCATAGGCGCCTATCACAGCGCCTATATCGAGTCGGTCGTTATAGCCTTTATGTTCCTCGGTGCCTGTAATTTCATCATCTACTACCAGCTTGCCCGCGGGCATGTAAGGAAGGTGCTTAAAAACGTGGAGTTGCGTTTCTTCGTCGTTGTGCTTGTCAGCGCCATTACACTCTTAACCGCATATTTATATATGAGCGGCCCGCTGGCGGATAATTCCATGAAAGGGGCCCTGAGGGCGTCTGTCTTTCAGGCGGTTTCTATAACCACCGGCACGGGCTTCACGACCGAGAACTTTGACGCATGGCCTAATTTCTGCCGTTTCCTACTGCTGGTGATGATGTTCTTCGGTGGCTGTGCCGGTTCTACCTCCGGGGCCATGAAACATATCAGGATACTGTTGTTGCTTAAATCCACCACGCGAGAGCTTGTCCGCCTCACCACGCCCAGAATAATAAAACACGTAAAGATGTACCAGACCTCCGTAGAGGAAGAGGTTATAATCAATACCTACGGTTTTTTCGTGCTTTATATGGGACTTTTCGGGGCGGCCTCCCTGATACTTGTTGGCTTAGGGACAGATATAGTAACCGCCATCAGTGCCGCTGCCGCTACAATGGGAAACGTCGGACCCGGTCTCGGTCAGGTAGGGGCCGCAATGAATTACGGTGGTCTTGATTTTATGGAGAAGTGGGTTCTCGTCTTCTGTATGCTGCTCGGCAGGCTGGAGATTTACAGCGTCATACTGATGTTTATGCTCTGGAGGCGCTAGGTAGTCCGTTTCTCTTTTATCTTATTGTTTAGTGCCTCGAGGAGTTTGTCTAAATCCACTGACTTAAACTTGCAGGCTGCCTCTACCGTAACCACCTTGGCCATGGTCCTCCTCGCCGTAGGGCTTGAAAGCTGAGAGAACCCGAAATCAAGGAACACCTCCAGCGTCTCAGGACACGACTCAATGGCGTCGTAAACGATCGTATCCTTAGTGATGAAGGACAACCTCTTGGCCCTCTCTTCGGCCCGCAGCTCTTCCTTCATGTTTATAGTATTCCATAGATTGTAGGCGAACATGCCCAGGGCCGTAACCTCCACCCAGCCGGATATACCGACTACAGGGTATGCAAGACCCGGATAAAACGGTATCAGCATCTGGGAAAATACCCTCAGGAAGATACCGGCGTTCAGCAGCAGGAAGGTCCATTCTGAAAGGCGCATGTTGTACAGGGCAACCCCCCTGAAGGTGGGGACCATCTTGGATGCATAACCTATCATCATCATCGAGACAAAGCCCACCGTCACGGCATGGTTGGAGGCGCCGTAGAAGAGATGGCCGGCAGGCGTGGACTCGCCGATAGAAGGCACCGCCACCCTTATCAGCATGCCTATTATCAACCACACGTATGCGGCCTTTATGGTCTTCTCATAACTCCTGTCCATAACTATGTCCGCAAGCTCTTTTGTGGGGCTTTCGAAGACCCTTATACCGTATGTGAACAACAAAACCCCGGTGGCAAGGGGATAAACCAGCCATGATGAAAGGCTTTGTATGAGGTACAGGGCTACGACGGCGTTCAGGAGCCAGAAGCAAAAATTTATCACCGGTGTATTCGGTTCCCTCACGTCCAAAAAGGCGAACACCGTCCTCAGGTTAACCCCGAAGATAAACATGAACACAAAACCGAAGAGAAATATGTGGACCAGGTTGTGGTGTAGGGCGGCGGGTATCTCACCCGTAGCGTGCTGGTAGAGGTAAACGTCCAGATAGAGGTTTAGGCCGCAGGCCGCTATGAACCATATAAGCCCGGCCACGAAGAACTTGTCAAATATCTCTGAGCCCTCCTGGCTGGCCTTAAACGTCTTGAGAAGCACAAGCGTAAATACCAGCGCGGCAAATAGCTGTAAGACGCCGGAAAGGGGCAGAAGTATTGCGAGAGACGTATCCGGCACGGCCTGCAGTACCGTCCTCAGAACTAACCCTGTCAACATCGCCCAAAAGCTCAGGTAGGTGATACCCCTGCCTTGCAGGTCGATATTCTTTACCCTGGGTACGATATAATACGCGAAACCCATAATGAACAGACCCACCCAGCCAAAGAGCTGGGCGTGCCCGTGGGCCTGTATAAGAGATACGGGCATGACATAGTAGTCTTTGTTGAGCGCAATATAGGCCAGGACCGCCGCTCCAAAGGTGCAGCCCACCGTGAGACATACGATAAGCGCGGCCTTGGCGTAGATTGCATAGATGGTGTCCTCTGCCAGGGGCGGAGGGAGAACTTCACCGCTTGGAGGGCCTTTTGCAATCGCCTCTTCGAGTTCCTTTACCAGCGTGTTATAGTCCACATTGTGCGCCTTGCAGAAGAAGGCGAGTGGCTCATTGGGTCCCCGCACCCCGCCGGCAAGTACCAGCCTGTTCCGCTTGAACACCTCATAGGTATAAGGGTGTTCCTCGATAATCTCCTTGATTATTGAATTGCGGTCTATCTTCATAATAAGTACCGGTTATAAAACGGTCGTTTTCAGTCTCAAACAGAATTATAGGCGTAAAGGAGCATAGACACTAAGGCCAGGGCCGCCGTCTCGGTACGCAGTGTGCCGGGGCCGAGGCTGACTGGAATACAACCTGCCTGTATCGCGGTCTCCATCTCTTTCTTCGAGAAGCCGCCCTCCGGTCCGATGACGCAGAGCATGTCTTTCCGGTCCTTGTTATCACGTACCGCGTCACTGAGAGGGCTTGCATCCGGGCCTGTAGAGGCCAGGAATTTTGGGCTGTAGACGTCTGCGGTGCGCATCAGCTCTGGAAAATTTACGGCCTCGGAGATACTGGTTATATAGGTGCGGCCACACTGCTTGGATGCCTCTACCGCCACACTTTTCCACTTCTCTACCTTCGGTGAAGCCTTCTGGACAAGCTTTACCACGCTCCGCTCGCATTCAAGCGGTATCAGCCTTGTTACGCCAAGCTCACAACATTTCTGTACGAGAAATTCAGCCCTCTTTCCCTTTGGTACAGAGAAGGCCAGGGTTATTGCAATCCCGGCCTCTCTACTAACTTGTCCAACACTCTCTATTGCTATGAGAGCCTTGCCCGGCTGAATCTCAACGACCCTGCCCACCGCTTCTCTACCCCTTCCGTCAAATAAAAGAAGCCCCTCGTCAAGCCGCAGCCGCTTGACACGGAGCATGTGGTGTGCCTCTTGCCCGTTAATCCAGAGTTTTCCGTCTTCCGGCAACTCGGGGGTATAAAAGCGCTCCCGTTTCTTTTCCTTCAAATGGCGGTGGGTCTCCAATCGTTGAGTAAAACGCTAAAAGGTCAATCTCGCGCGGCACCCTGAGGGGGGAAGACCTTGGGCGCGGTCTCAACCTTTGTCGCAGCCTCGGTTTTCGTTGCGGCCTTTTCCTTCTTCTCAGCCTTCTTCGGCTTGAGAGGCTCGATGGCCATGTCTATGAACTGGTCCACCCACTCCTGGACCACCGGCCGTCCATATCCTTCGCGATAATTCCGTATTATGTCCGTGGGACAGACCTTAACACACTCGCCGCAGGAGGTGCACTTGTCATAATCAATTACGGCAAGGTTGTTCTTGACGTGGATGGCGTCAAAGGGACACACCTTTTCACACTTCAGACAGGCAATACACGGGTTATCACACTTTTTCTTGGCAGGGCCACCCTTATCAAGGTTCATACACCTTACGTGTACATATTTGGATATGGGTAATATCTGATACAGGTTTTTCGGGCATATATCGGCACATTTGCCGCAGGCAATACAGCGTTTCTCTATGACGTGCGGCAGCTTGTTCTCGTCCAGATATATAGCCTCGGTAGGACAGACCACCGCGCAGTCATCAAGCCCCAGACATCCGTACTCACAGCTCTTATTCCCGTTCTGCGTCAGAAACGCCGCGCGGCATGTCTTAACGCCGCTGTACTCAAATCTATTCTGTACGTTCTTCGCGCTGCACATAAGGACGGCAACGCGCGTTTCTTTCTTTTCGGCCTTTACGCCCATTATTCCGCCGAGGGCCTCTGTGGTCTCCTCTCCACCGGGCACGCACAGGTTGACCTCCGTCTCACCCTTTGCAACGGCCTCGGCATATTTGCCGCAGCCGGGAAACCCGCACGCTCCACAGTTGATCCCCGGGAGGGAATCCTCCACCTCAGTCTGTTTAGGGTCCACCTCTACGTGGAATTTTTCAGTGGCAATGGCCAGTCCAAAACCAAAAAGCATCCCCAGGAAACCCATAGATATCAGAGACACCATTACCATATCCATCTACCAACCCTCCTCAATGAAACAACTAATCCCTGGTCTTTTCCCTACCAGCTTACCATACCGGAGAAACCCATAAAGGCCAGGGCCATCAGCGATGCGCTTACAAATGCGATAGGAACACCCTGGAAGGACTTCGGCAGGTCAAGGAGCATGAGCCTCTCACGGATCCCCGACATCAGCAGAAGCGCCAGCGTAAACCCGATGCCAGCGGCAAATCCCTGGACTGAAACCTCCAGTATAGACAGGCGCATAGGGGCATTGGTTGTACCCAGAAGCGCCACACCAAGTATCGCACAGTTGGTGGTGATGAGCGGAAGGTATATCCCCAGGCTGTCGTAGAGGGCCGGGGTCATCTTCCTCATTACCGTCTCAACCAGCTGTACCAACGTTGCTATAACTAAAATATAACTTATTGTCTTCAGTACGTCAACCATACCCGCCTCGGCTACGCCGGGGAATATCGAGCCGAAGATATTTGACGGGCCGGGAAGCAGTATGTAATTATAAATAACCCAGGTCGCCGCGGAGGCCAGGGTCATTACGAAGGTAACGGCCATGCCCATGCCCATGGCGGCGCTCGTTGTCTTGGAGACGCCGAAGAACGGGCAGAGCCCGAGGAATCTCGCGAGCACGTAATTGTTGACGAATATCGCGCTTATAATGATAGTGAAGAGATTACTGAATTCGCCTTCCATTTATATCTTCTCCCCCCTCTGGAGTTTTCGCCAGTTAAAGTAGGCCAGAAGGAGCCCGAGCACGAGAAAGGCCCCCGGGGCCATAATCATTACCGAGGCGGGCTGGTAGCTCTCCGATATCCTTATACCGAGGATAGTGCCCATGCCTACCGCCTCTCGAATGACCGAGAGCGTGACAAGCGCTACGGTGAAACCTATACCCATCCCCGCGCCGTCTATGGCGGAACGGAACACGCCATGCTTGCTGGCAAAGTCCTCCGCCCGGTACATAATCGCACAGTTAACCACTATCAGGGGTATAAATATCCCCAGAGACTCGTTTATCTCAGGCGGCAGATAGGCCTTCATGAGCAGCTCCACCATGGTTACAAAGGCCGCTATAACCACGATAAAGCAGGGGATACGCACCTCCTTGGGGATATGGTTCCGTATTGAAGATATCAATATGTTCGACAACATCATCACCAGTATCACAGCCGTTCCCATGGCCAGACCGTTGGACACGGTCGTGGTCACGGCCAGGGCCGGACACATACCGAGGAGTGCCACAAAAAGCGGATTATGCGCCCATAAGCCCTTTGTAAATTCGTATTTTATCGTGTGCTCTTTATTCATAAGTCTCTGGTCGCCTCCATCGCAGCCTCGTAGACCGACTTCAAGGGTACTGCCTTTAACTCCGCAATACGCCTGCAATCCTCATACTCAGGTGAGACGTTTCTTCTCTCGCCGTTCAGCCTCCCGACCTTTACCTTAACGGGACCGTAGCACGTCTCGACCTCGATAAGGTTGCGGTCCAACACCTTCCTGGATGCCTTATAACTCCTTATGCCAAACGTCGTAGTCTCCCGGAAAAAGACCTTCTCCACGCCATCCCTCGCCCCTTCAGGGACGATTGCCGTAAACAGTACACCCGGCCTGCTTTTCTTCATCTGGATGGGTGTGGTGTATACGTCCACCGCGCCCGCCTGGAGCAGTTTGTCCGTCACGTAACCGCATATCTCACCCGTCATGTCGTCAACGTTTGTCTCAATGACCCATACCTCGTCTCCACGGGCAACGTGAGACCTCTCGCCAAGGAGCACCCGTAAGAGATTAGGTGACCCGGAGACCTCTCTTGAGCCGGCCCCGTAGCCGATCGCCTCCAGCGTCATATCGGGACAATAGTCCACACACCTCCCCAGAGTAGTCAATATCGCAGCGCCTGTGGGCGTGGTCAGTTCATGGTCCCTCTCCGCGGGACCTGAAAACACCTTTTGCCCCCTCAGGAGTTCAACGGTAACAGGCGCCGGCAGCGGCAGCCTGCCGTGTTCACACTCCACAAACCCTGAACCGGTGGGCAGCGGCGAGTAGAGGACCTCCTCCACACCAAGCCTGTCAAGGGCCGTTACTGCGCCCACCACGTCTAAAACGGTGTCAAGCGCCCCTATCTCGTGGAAGTGTATGTCTTCAAGCGTAGTGTTGTGCACCTTCGCCTCGGCTTCTCCCAGCCGTGTTAAAATTTTAATACTGCTCTCCAGCAGATGCTCCGGAAGCTCCATCTGCCTGACAGGTTTGCAAAGCTCATCGAAACGCAGATGCCTCCTCTCCTTTTCGCCACCCTGTTCAGGCAGGACGTCAAACTTGGTGCCGGCTATACCGGCCCTAGATATCTTTTCAAATGATATCTTGTGCGGAAGTTTTAGGGAGAGTTTCCTAAATTCCTGGGCAAGTACGGCGCCCTCGAGACCGGCATCCACCAGCGAACCCAATATCATGTCGCCGCTTGCCCCAGAAAAGCAGTCAAAATACGCTACCCTCACTCTTCATCCATCCTTCTGGGGAAGGTTTCGTTCGAAGCACAAAGTCCAGAAAAATTAGCATAAAAACCCCTTAAAGTCAAGGAAGCCTTTCCCGCAGAGTATACATACGTTTATTGACTGCTACCCGGCCGTATTGTATCCTGAGTGCTGTGAAACCCCCCGCGACAGGAGGCAAATCAACTGACCCGACCGATGCATTATGAATTGGCCCCGAAAAGACCCGTAAGGGCCTACACGGGCGCTAAACTCCATGCAAAGAACTGGGACTCCGAGGCCGCGCTCAGGATGATGATGAACTGCCTCGACCCGGACGTCGCAATACTCCCAAAAGAGCTCATCGCCTACGGGGGCGCGGGCAGGGTCGCGAGAAACTGGAAGGAATTTCACAGGATAACAAGGGCCCTGGAAACGCTCGATAACGACCAGACACTCTGCGTACAATCAGGCAGGCCCGTCTACGTGGCAAAGACCTATCCCCACGCCCCCAGGGTAGTTATCGCCACCGCCAACCTTGTGCCCGCATGGGCTACGGAAGAAAATTTTGACAGATACGACCGGATGGGCTTGACAATGTACGGACAGATGACCGCCGGGAGCTGGATATACATCGGCACACAGGGCATCCTCCAGGGCACCTACAACACCTTCGCCGCCCTGGCACAAAAGGAATTCAATACCGCCTCTCTTAAGGGCAGGTTCGTCCTCACCGCCGGTATGGGCGGGATGAGCGGTGCCCAGCCGCCCTCCGTCACCATGAACGAGGGCGTAATACTGGACGTAGAGGTAAGGGAGGCACGCGTGCAGAGGCGCGTCGACCAGGGATACTGCGACAGGATTACCCGCAGCCTCGATGAGGCGCTAGGCTGGGTCATGGAGGCAAAATCCGGCGGGAAACCACTATCGGTTGGACTGGTCGGCAATGCCGCAGAGATACACCCCGAACTGGTAAGGCGGGGCGTTATCCCCGACGTAGTCACGGACCAGACCCCGGCCCACGATATCTACAGCTACGTCCCAATCGGTGACGTGGCAGAGATGGACGGGCTCAGGGAAACGGATAAGGTTGAGTACAAGAAACGTGCGCTTGAGGCCATTGCCCTCCACGCCGGGGCAATATTGGATATGCAAAAGGCCGGGGCCATATGCTTCGACTACGGGAACAACCTGAGGGCGCGGGCTGAATCGGCAGGGGTCGGCATAAGAAATGCGGACGGCAGATTTAAATACCCCGGTTTCGTACCCGCCTACATACGGCCGCTGTTTTGTGAGGGCAAGGGACCGTTCAGGTGGGTCGCGTTATCGGGCGACCCGGAAGACATCAGCCGGCTCGATGACGCCGTACTCAAACAATTCCCCGGCGACACCGCGCTGACCCGGTGGATTACCCTCGCGCGGGAAAAAGTCCCGCATGAAGGCCTCCCCGCGCGTATATGCTGGCTCGGCTACGGCGAGAGGGCGGCCTTCGGGCGCGTAATCAACGATATGGTAGGGAAGGGGGAGCTGAAGGCCCCTGTGGTGATTGGCCGCGACCATCTGGACTGCGGCTCGGTGGCATCGCCCTACAGGGAGACGGAAGACATGCGGGACGGCAGCGACGCCATCGCCGACTGGCCCCTCCTGAATTTCGCCCTGAACGCTATCTGCGGCGCAAGCTGGGTCAGTTTCCACCACGGCGGCGGTGTGGGCATAGGCAACTCACTCCACGCCGGTATGGTCATCGTGGCGGACGGCACTAAAGAGCGCGACGAGAGGCTTGAGAGGGTGCTCACCGCCGACCCCGGCATCGGCATAGCCCGCCACGCCGACGCCGGCTACGAAATCGCCGTCAATACGGCCAGAGAAAAGGATGTCAAGACACCGGAGTAATGATTATCAGATAAAATGATACTATCAGCAGGATGCGTCTGGTCGCGCCTTTCCAGCCGTAGCGGGCCGCAAGAAATTTTTCTCTGGAATATGGTGTTTATATGCGTAACGTGCTATGCTTTTGCGACTGCTAAGCGGCTTGGTTAGCGCAAAGACTTGGTTGTTAACACTTTTCGACCAAGTAAGGGGGGGGGTAAAAAATGACCGGAGACAAATCAGAAGGAATAAGAGTGCTCAAACACAAGATCTCAGGGCTGAAGCACAGCATGAATGGGGAAAAGCGCGCCCTGGGCAACTTAACGAGGAGCGTAGAGGGCCTGATCAAAGACGGCCTCAAGACGAAGGAGGCCCGAAGAGAACATTTTGAGCTTGTTCAGTCAAGGGACGACGTGCTGGATCAAATAAAGAACGACATGAAGAAGCTGGCCGACCTCAACGACGAACTTGCCAGGGAGGAGAGAACTCCTCTGGAATGGTTGTGGTATATCCTGACCTCTCCGTTCCGGAGGCTGTGGAATCTACTCAAACGGCTTACCGGTCCCCTGACTTCGGCCGCCGGGGGAGAAGGGGTAGAATATCTTGCCCTGGAACTGGCTGAAGAGGCGGTGATACTGTAATTTAAGACGCGTCGCGTCTCACGGAGGCTACTGTTTGGAGACCAGGACGTATCTCTTTTTCACACCCTTGAACTCACTTCCCTGCAGGGAGGGATGGCGGCTCTTCAAGGCCTGGTAGTAGTCCGCGGCAACGATGCAATAGCCCGCCTCGGTGGAATCAAGAAATCTTATGAGTTCGTCTTCTGAAGAAATTTTCTTCGGGTACATGCTGCCGTAGAAGTAGAGGGTGTAACGTACGGGTAGACCATCGTACATAGCCAGTTGAGCGCCTTCCTTCATCATACCGCGTATTTCCTCATGCAGATGCCGGGTAGAGATTTTTCCCCCCGCCCTGGGCGCGAAGTACAGTGCCCGTGTGAAGCCGCAGACACTGAGCAATATAAGGCTCGCGGTGAAAAATGGGTAAAGAGATTTGCTGCGCCTGCTTAAGAGTAAAACCGCCGCACCGAACGAGACAAAGGCAACGGCGGCGATTATGATTAAATTGGTGCCAATGTCATGATTCCCGGCTATGCTGCCGGCAACAACCCCGGCGGCGACGGCCAGCAGGTACAAAACGCCGTAAGAGACGTAATGCTGTCTCGCGGTAACGTCGTCAAGGTATTTATCTATGTAGGCCGCTACTAAAATAGAAAGCGCCGGGTAAAGGGGCAGAAGGTACGGGCTTCTTCTCTGGAAGGTCAGACTGAAACTCACATACATAACAGCCATCCATATCAGGAGAAACGTCGTCTCTTTCTGTCCTCTCCCGTGTGAATAGTAATTGTAGAGGATCAATGGCAGGAAGAGGGACCATGGCGCAGCCCCCATAAAGACGTCACCCAGATACTCTAAAGGGACGTCCCATTCGGTCTCCTTTTCCACCGTGTACAGGGCGATGTTTTCGCTATGGAACCAGCCAAAATATCCGGCACCCCCTTCCATATAGGTAGGTATGGCCCAGGCAAGCACGATTAGCAGGAACGTGCCGACACACAGGAAGAAGTCTTTGCTCAATAAGAACAGAAAGTCGCGACAGTACACAAGGTAGAGAAAGGCAACCGCACTGGGGAAATAGAGTGAGAGCGGCCCCTTTGTTAACACCATCAGGGCAATCGCGACACCGGCCAGCAGCAAGTACTGCCGCAGTTTGTACGTATACCCGTAGTAAAACGACGCCAGGAACGAAGTGAAGAAAAAGGTATACATGGCGTCCATTCGCACGGCTCTGGCATAGGAGAAAATCTTTGGAGAGCACGCCAGCATAAGTGCGGCCAGCAGACCGGCCCTCGAGCCAAATAGCTTGCTGCCCAGGAAATAGGTGACCAGCACTATTCCCATCGAACTAAGCGCGGCAGGCAGGCGCGCGGACGTCTCCGTTATTGTCCCCGTAGCCGCGCTCAATAAAGCCACGGACCAGAAATAGAGGGGCGGTTTGCCGTGATACTCCTCTTGAGCAAAATACGGTACTATCCAGTGGCCGTCCCTTAGCATCTCTTTCGCTATCTCTGCATAACGCAGCTCCGAACTGCTGCCGCTTAGATCAGGCGTGCCCAGACGGGGAAAGTACAGGAGGGAGCAGAAGACGATTAGTACTATAATATGTCCGCGGGTGCCCTGGAGATAGTTCATTAGAGGATAGATTAACAACTAAGTGTCATGTGCAATTGAATACAATATTACCGGAGGCAGAATGATAAAGATACTATGTGCCTATGTCAAATGATTTGTTTTTGCTTGATTACCGGGAAAGACTTCTGATAGAATTTTCATGTATGGACGCCGGTTTAATAACCATAGAGGAATTTGGGCGGATAGACCTGCGGGTGGCCGAGATAACCTCCGCTGAAGACCACCCTGACGCCGACAAACTCCTTGTACTGAAAATAGACGCCGGTGACGGTATAGAGGGCAGACAACTGGTCGCGGGCCTGAAGGACCATTACGGCACTTCAGAACTGATAGGAAAGAAGATAATTATCGTGAATAACCTGGCACCGGCGATACTCAGGGGCGTGGAGAGCCAGGGCATGTTGCTTGCGGCCCAGGACGGCCGGAGTGTGGTTATCCTGGAACCGGAAAAGGATGTAAGCCCGGGCTCCAGGATCAGGTAATCCACTTACACAAAAGAAACTGGCAGGCGGTTGACTTATGAATGATAGCAAATGGAACGCAGAAAAGCTTAAATTCCTGGACGGACTCATCGGCAGGGGAAAGGGTGTAAGAGGTATGTTCGGGTCTGCCGAGGGTTTCCATGAAGAAGCCTTTGAGGAGTGGAAGACCAGTTCACTGGACTTTATGTTGGAGGAACTGGGGGAAGACAACCGGTTTTACAAGGATTTTGATACTCGTGTGAACAAGGCGTCATTATCGAGTTGCAGCGTAGGGATAGGGGTGCTGACCGCGCTTAGAAAGTCGTTGGTGGAACCGCCTCCCGGGGAAGAAGCGAGGCCGTCCCCGGCAGAAAAACCGCCACAGAAAGAACCCGCAGCTAAGAAGACAAAACCAGGTATAGCGGAGGCGAAGGAGACACCACAGCCACCCAAACGACCGCGCCTGAAGCTGGAAGAGGAACCTGCGGAAGAAACGCCTGCTACCGGGACAAAACCAGCGCAGGAGAAGCCCGCAGCTAAGAAGCCAAAGCCGGATATAGCGGAGGCGAAGGAGACACCGCAGCCACCCGAACGACCGCGCCTGAAGCTGGAAGAGGTGCCTGAGGAAGAAACGCCCGCCGCCGGGACAAAACCGGCACAGGAAAAGCCGCTCGCAGAGAAATCTCCCACGGTGAATGCCGAGGAAAAGAAAAAGAAAAAGAAGAAGAAAGAGGAGAGACCTCGACCGACGGAACAGTCTCGTCCGGAGGCGGAAGAGACGGCTAAAAAGGAGCCTGTCAAGGAAGAAGCGTGTGAGACGAAGTTGCCAACCGGTCTGGATATACAGGAGAATATACTGTGGCAGGCCCAGGTCCAGCTTTCGCAGGGGCGTAAGGACGCCGCCGCAGTCCTCTGCGGTGCCGTACTTGAGGTGGCGTTGAGGTCTTTGTGCACAAAAGACAATATCCCCGTCAAGGAGTGGGACACCATTGGAGACCTTAATGATAAACTCCTTGATAAGGGCGTTTATGACGAGGCCAAGCACAGTGAGTTTGTATCATGGTGGCACCTGCGCGAAGATGCTGCAGCAGTGAATTTTGACGTTTACAGCAAGGGTGACGTCGCGGCTATGATAAAGGGCGTGCATGACTTCCTGAAGGTTTTTTTCCCCGCGCCCAGGAATTAAAGTGGGTGTGATGAGGTTAGAGAAGCAGGGGGGCATGGTCAGAAATGACCTTTATCCCTTAAAATTCGCGAGTATTTATAAGAAGACCCTGTGGGGCGGTAACAGGCTGGGCACACTCTTCGGGAAGGACGTGCCGCCCGGCGGCTGTGTGGGTGAAGCCTGGGAGGTTGCCGACCACGGTGACGACAACAGTATTGTTATAAACGGCATCTATAAGGACATGCGTCTACGCCAGCTTATGGATGACGCAAAGGTGAATGACCTGCTGGGTCGCGGATGCAATACCACGGGCGGGAACAGATTCCCGTTACTGGTGAAGCTGATCGATACTTCGGAGAGATTGTCGCTTCAGGTACATCCCGGCGATTCATATGTTATGGCCAACGAGCCACCGGGAGAGTCCGGAAAAATGGAGGCATGGTACATCATACACGCCGACCCCGGGGCATGGATAATACGAGGGCTGCGACCGGGAATCACCCGCGAGAACCTTGAACGCTCCCTGAAGGACGATAGTTTAGAGGATTGCTTAAATTTTCTATCTGTTAGTCCGGGCGACGTTATATTTATACCACCCGGCACCCTGCATGCAATTGGCCCCGGGATAGTTCTCCTCGAGGTGCAGCAGAACTCGGACATTACCTATAGACTATGTGACTGGGGTCGAGACAGGGAGTTAAACGTGCAAAAGGCCCTGGAGGTAATTAACTTTGCGCCACCGGCGGAGCACAGGCAAGACAAGACGCAGCCGGTTCTCCTTAGTCCGCCTCCAAAGAAGAGGGAACTGCTGCTGGAGTGCGAGAAGTTCATGCTGGAATCCCTTGAATTAGCAGACGAAGAGTGCGGCATGGATGACATGCCTGTGTTCCATATCCTTACCGTTATTGAGGGCTCGGGTACGATTGTTTACGGAGAGTCCGGGCGTCTTGACGTCTCGGCGGGTGAGTCAGTACTGGTACCTGCCGCGCTTAAACGTTATAAGCTGTGTCCGCACGGGCGGTGCAGGATTATCAAGACCGCTCCTGCTGTAGTTGTTCAGGAGGTTATATCTTGAATTCTCTGGTGATGTGTTTAATAATGGCGTCTCTCCGGAAAACGCCTCTTGCGGGTCAGTTGTTATGAGCGCAGGTTACATACGTAATTACAGCGGGCATCATTAATTAAATGGAACGGCTGCAGAAAATACTGGCAAACGCGGGCATAGGCTCAAGACGGCAGTGTGAGAGACTGATTGCCACGGGCCACGTCACGGTCAACGGGAAGATTGTGAAGAAAATGGGAGTCACCGTGGACCCGCAGGGGAGTGAGATACGTTGCGATGGTATTTCAGTCAGCAGCGAAAAGAAGGTCTACTACCTGCTCAACAAACCAAGGGGCTTCGTGTGCAGTAACTGGGACGAGCTTGACAGGCCCAGGGCCGTAGACCTTCTCCAGGACGTTCCTCAGAGGCTGTACACCGTAGGACGACTTGACGCGGACAGCGAGGGCTTGATAATAATTACCAATGACGGAGAATTTACGAACCTCCTGTGCCATCCCCGCTACGGCGTCCCGAAGACCTACCGTGTGGAGGTAGGCGAACGTGTAGATGTGGACGAGGTTAAAGACTCGATGGGCAAGGGAGTCTGGCTCTCCGGTGGCAAGACCCTGCCCGCCAGGGTGAAAATTATACGAGGAGGAAGGAGTAACTCGATTCTTGAGATAACGCTGCGGGAGGGCCGCAACAGGGAAGTCAGGCGGGTACTTGCCAGACTCGGCTACGCGGTAAGGTCGCTGAAGAGGGTCAAGATAGGCTGGCTCTCGGACCCAAGACTTAAGCCGGGAAGATACCGCCGCTTAAACAGGGAAGAAGTGGAAAGGTTTTATTCTTTGACAAATGACAAGACGGGCCCAAGAGGCCGGTTACAGGGTAAGAGATGACACAATTACTTAAGGCCAGAGATGACGTTATAACTGAGGAGATGCGCCGTGTAGCCCAAGACGAGGGCTGCGACGTTGAGGCGCTCAAGAAGAAGATAGTCGAGGGAAAGGTGGTTATACCCTCCAATCGACGCAGAAACGCAGGGCGGACGAAGAGCATTATAGGTATAGGTGAGGGTCTGAGGACAAAAGTCAATGCGAATATCGGCACCTCGCACGACTATCATCAGGTGGATGAAGAGCTGGAGAAGCTCAGGACCGCCGAGAAGGCAGGCGCAGACGCGGTGATGGACCTCAGCACGAGCGCCAACCTGAGGGAGGTCAGGCAGAGGGTGATGGAAGAGTCGGCCATTACCGTGGGTAGCGTGCCGATATACGAGGCCGTGGTGAAGGCCGCGACGAGAGGTAATGCCGTAAAGGACATGAAGGCCGGGGACATGATGGACGCCGTTAGAAGACACTGTGAGGACGGCGTGGATTTTGTAACGGTTCACTGCGGCGCTACAAGAGGGGTACTGAAGCTCCTCAACGAGGGCAAGAGGGTCTGCGGCGTGGTAAGCCGCGGCGGCGTCTTCTTGGTGGAGTGGATGGCGTTACACGGGAAGGAAAACCCCCTGTACGAGAACTTCGATGAACTATTAGACATAGTCATAGAGTACGACGTTACCCTCAGCCTCGGAGACGCCATGAGGCCCGGGGCGCTGGCTGATTCGTTTGACAGTGTGCAGGTGTACGAGCTCAACGTGCTGGCTGAACTGTGCCGGCGGGCAAGAGAACGCGGAGTACAGGTGATAGTTGAAGGACCGGGCCATGTGCCCATGAACCAGATAACCTCTCAGGTCCAGCTCCAGAAGGAACTCTGCGGGGGCGCGCCCTTTTATGTCCTGGGGCCGATAGTTACTGACGTAGCGCCCGGGTATGACCATATCACCTCGGCCATCGGTGGCGCCATGGCCGCCGCTGCCGGCGCGGACTTCTTATGCTACGTGACGCCATCCGAGCATCTCAGCCTGCCCGCCGTGCAGGACGTCTGGGACGGTGTCATGGCTGCCAGGATAGCCGCCCACGCCGCAGACATAGCGAAGGGCGTAAAGTCGGCATGGGAGTGGGACAAGACCATGTCACAAATGAGACGGGAGCGCAACTGGGAGGGGCAGTTCGACACCTGTATAGACAGAGAGAGGGCCAAGAGTTTCAGGGATACACGACCCACCTCGGACAATGACGACGTATGCTCCATGTGCGGACTTTATTGTGTGTTCAAAGTAGCCGATGACGCTAAGTAGTTTTATCTAGCCCCATTATGTACTGAGTCTGCTTGTGGAGCAAAATCCAAATAAAATGAATAAAATAAAAGAAACGCATCCACTTTTGCATTTCATAATTGCAGATTATCATTCTAGTCTAACGAATTCACAAAACAAAAATAGAAGTTTACATGCTTTCGCTAGAGGCCTGACTACTATATATGACTATGATGTAAATATTTATAAACATTTTGAAAAAAGAATAATAACAGAGAAAGACTTTAAGAATTTTTGGAACGGTACATTTGCAGAAATTATCGTAATGGCTTTTTACATTAGAGAAGAATTTAAAGTCGAGTTTGAAACAGAAGAAGCTGACCTAATATTAAAAATTGATGATGACCCAATATACTTGGAGGTTTTCTCTATAAATCCAGATTTGAAAGTAGCACAGAATATAGAAGATATAAAATGTCATGATATAAAAACCCACTTGCCTATTATAAATACAAGTTCTGTTAGAGGGAAACTTCATGGCAAATTAGGTGAAAATCAAGATCAGTTTAAAGACGGACGCAAAAATATTGCAGTTATTGAACTGAACAATACCGCTATAGCGGGGAATTTTCATATTTTAAGTAGTCTGTCAGGAGGTTACGAGATCCTATTGGATAAAAATACCGGAAAAGTTGTGAACGGAGGCTTTAATTGGAATAATAACAACTTTTTTACAACGGAGGGAGGTAAAAGGATTTCTGCCATAATTTGGTTCGATATGGGCGATTATGAAGACAGGAGGAAAATTAAGAATCCAAACGCTAGTTGTCTGATAGATGATATGATCTTGGAAGGATTATAACTAATTCAGATTATGCAAGAGTTGACAAGGCCCATACTCATTATAAAACACATAGACATAGAAGGCCCCGGCACACTGGGCGAGTTCATAGAAGAGAACGGCATCCCGTATCAGGTCATAAACGCATACCTTGAAGATTCTTACATAGAGGAACCCGGCGACTATTCTGCCGTCATAACCCTGGGCGGGCCCATGGGCGTATACGATGACAGTGAGGTCTATCCCTTTCTCGGGTGGGAAGACGCGTTCCTGAAAAGAACCATCCGGGAAGACGTCCCGGCCCTGGGGATATGTCTCGGCGCACAGCTTCTTGCCAGGGCGGCCGGCGCCCGGATAACAAAGGCACCATCGAAGGAGATAGGCTGGTCCAGCATATCGCTGACGGAGGAGGGAAGGGCGGACCCTTTGTTTAGAGAACTTCCGCCGGAGATAACCGTATTCCAGTGGCACGGTGACACCTTTGAGATACCGGAAGGAGGCAAGAGGCTGGCGGCGTCCGGCGTCTGCCCCAATCAGGCGTTCAGGGTGGGCTCGCGTGCTTACGGCCTTCAGTTCCACCTGGAGGTAACGGCCCCGATGGTAAACCAGTGGATAGACAGCTATAAAGAGGAACTGGTTTCATTAAAAGGAACTGTTGATCCCAGGGAGATAGCAAGGCAGAGCGAAGAGAATTCAACCGCATGCAACCTGCATGCGGAGCGGTTTTACAAAAACTTCTTCGATATCTCCGGGGTTCATGCCTAACGTGTTCGTGGTACGATAAGTGGGAGGGAGGGTTTATGAAGGTGCTAAAAATCGTGGGTTTGGTACTCATTATAACTATGATACCCTGCCTGTGTAACGCCGCTATATGGATGACCTCTTATGACTGGTTCTATGCCAAGCAGTTTAAGGCGCCGGCAGACCCTTATGAAGCCGAGGAGCTTCGAGATCAGGTCAGCCGCGAGGAGAAGGCCCTGAGAGAGGCCTATGTGCGAGGTGTGGTCGACACCCTTATGCTCTTGAGCACTACTAAGACGGACAACGAGGAGATGATGAACGGGCTGAAGGATCTGAGCTTCGAGGATATGAGTGTCCTCATCACTCGAATCTACACGGAACAACCCCAGTACAGGGAGAAACCGGTCATATACGTTCTGGGATATCTCATGCCGAAACTGCGTGCCCGTATGGGCAAGCCTAAGGAGGAGCAGTTGAAGGGCGAGGATACCGTTGAAATCGATTAAGGTTGTTTATTGACCGGCCGCTGCAGGACCTGATTGTTAACAGGGGCTGTAAGGAGGAGCATTTGCCGCGAAAAGCCGCAGCGAAAAAGACAGCGAAGAAAAACCCGAAACAGACGGCAAAACAGGTAAGAATCGAACACGCCACAATGAAACACGCCACCCGGGATATAGCCTACATCCTGGCGGAAAGACAGCGTGAGATATCGGTCAGCGAGTTCTTTACGAAGAACCGCCACCTGCTCGGTTTTGACAACCCGCGGAAGGCGCTGCTCACCTGCGTGAAGGAGGGGGTTGACAATTCCCTCGATGCCTGCGAAGAGGCGGGTATCCTGCCGGAAATCACCATAAAGATAGAACCCACCAGCCACGAGGACCGCTTCAAGGTTACTATCGAGGACAACGGCCCCGGTATCATCAGGGCGCAGGTGCCGAAGATCTTCGCGAAGCTGCTTTACGGCTCTAAATTCCACCGGCTGAAGATGTCGCGCGGCCAGCAGGGCATCGGCATCTCCGCCGCGGCCATGTACGGCCAGCTTACCACCGGCCGCCCGGTATGCATCACCTCCCGCATATCACCACGTAAACCCGCACATTATTATGAACTCTCAATCCACACGCAGAAGAACGAACCCGTTATCGGGAAGGAAAAAGAGGTCGAGTGGGACAGGCCGCACGGCACGCAGGTTGTCATAGAACTTGAGTCAAGGTACCAGAAGGGCCGGCAGTCGGTAGACGAGTATATGGAACAGACCGCCGTCGCGAACCCGCACGTGACGATAAGATATATCAACCCCGAGAAAAAGGAACTGCTCCTGCCGCGGGCCACAAAGGAACTGCCGCGGGAGGCGAAGGAGATAAAACCGCATCCATACGGCATAGAGCTTGGCACCCTTATCCACATGCTCCACGACACCGGGGCGCGGACGCTGTCGAGTTTTCTCAGTACCGAGTTCTCCAGGGTGAGCGTGCGTCTTGCCCGTGAGATATGCGATAAGGCCGGGCTGAACTTAAACGCGAGACCGCGCAGGATAGCCCGCGCCGAGGCCGATAAACTCCTGAAGGCCGTGCGCGAGACAAAGATAATGGCCCCTCCCGGCGACTGCGTGGTGCCCATCGGCGAAGAGCTTATCCTGAAAGGATTGAGGCGGCAGTTTAAGGCGGACTTCTACGCCACCACCTCCCGCTCGCCCTCCGTGTACCGGGGGAACCCTTTCATAGTAGAAGCGGGGCTTGCCTACGGCGGCGAATTATCGGCAGACGGGTTTGCCCGGATGCTCAGGTTTGCCAACCGCGTCCCACTTTTACATCAGAAATCCGCCTGCGCCGTCACCGAGTCGGTCATGGACACCTCGTGGCGGAGCTACGGGCTTCAGCAGGCCACGGGCGCACTGCCCACCGGGCCGCTGGTGCTCATGGTACACGTGGCGTCGGTCTGGGTGCCGTTCACCTCTGAGAGCAAGGAGGCCGTTGCCCACTACCCGGAGATAGAGAAAGAGATAAAGCTGGCCGTCCAGGAATGCGGTCGGAAGCTTTCGAGTTTTTTATCAAAGAGGCGCCGTCTTGAAGACGCCGAGAAGAAGAAATCGTATATTAAAGAATACATCCCCCACATCGGAATCGCCCTCAAGGACATCCTCGAACTGAACGACAGGCAGGAGAAAAAGATAGTCACCACCCTCACCGAGGTTTTGGAAAAGAGCAGAAAACAGTAAGACCTGTTTAAGTTTTTCAAATATAGTCATATGATAGATTATCTTAAAGATAATATTCTAGTTGAATCGCTTATCGCAGTAGTAGTCGCAATTGTTGTGTATTGTTTTACTCAACGGAGCAAAGAAAGACACAAGCAAAAACTTCCTGTCTTAGAAGAATTAAGTAATCTTTTAAAAGAAACAGAAAGGGTAATAAGTTGCTTTGCTGGTAAAAGGACAACTAAAGTGGTTCGTAGCAATAGAACAAAGTACCATGGCAACTATACTTCGGGGGGCGTGACAATACACAATGGCGAGGAAGTATTTAATAATGTAGATGGTTGTAGTGGCCCACTTTCTTGGAAAGAGACAACACAGATGCTTTACGAACTACAGATGTTCTCTGAAAATAGATTTCTCCCCTATGTTGCTCTTGATTGTGAAAAGGAGAAACTGATTCAAATTCAGAATTCATTAAAAGATTTTGTTTACTGTTTAAAGGAATTTAATAAACGTTGGCCAGGTTTCCCACCAGGACCCTCTATCACACAGCTTGAAAAGAAAAATGGAGTGAGCCTCTTTGGCGAAGCACGGAAGATTGAGTCAAAGGCGAATTTAATAAAACAACAGATAATTGAACTAAAGAAACAAGTCGATGGAATGATGAAACCGCGATGGTACAAAATGTTTTAGCAAATTTAAACTGGCAAACCCTACATTATATTGACAGAGCTGTAGCATGCGACGTTGTCGTAGGACGTGTTTTATTCAGGATTAAGATAGACCCACACGCTACATCAGTTAAGGATACAACTACCTCAATATTGTAGCGGCAGAGTTTACTCTGCTTCAAAGTCGAGCAAGCTCGACCGCTACAAGGCTTTATTAAATTGAAATGGTTAGATTTAGAAAAAGCATCAGGCTGAGTAACTACGATTACCAGAATAACGGTGCCTATTTTGTGACCATTTGCACAGTGTTAAACAAGAAGTTAATAGTGGGAAAAGAAAAAAGAATCCTGGAAGAGGAATTGAAGGCAATAGAAAGTCGTTTTGACGGAGTAAAGGTAGATTATTACACGATAATGCCAGACCATTTACATGCTATTTTCGTTTTTTACAAGGCTGAAACCAGCTTGGCAAAAGTTGTCCAGGCGTTTAAATCCTTGAGTACAAGAAGGCTTAAGAAGGAAGGTTTCAGGGGGAAAACCTTCTGGCAAAGAAATTATTATGAACACATTATTAGAGACGAAAATACCCTTCAAAAGATAAGGACATATATTCAGAATAATCCACTGGTAGACAGATTAGACTTTGCCAAAATTTATTGAAAACGGCAGTCTGTTACGGCAGTTCTTGTATACTGGTCTCTCTGTTTATTACGGCTAGTCAGTCTGGCACAGTTTCTTGAGTTCTTCGAAATATTCGGGGAAGGTTTTGCTGACGCAGTGCGGGTCTTTGATTTTGATTCCCTTCGCCCTTAAGCCAATCAGGGCAAAGCTCATGGCCATGCGGTGGTCGTCGTAGGTCTCTATGACGGCGGGTTTGGGTTTTCCGGGTGTTATCTCGAAGCCGTCTTTGTGTTCCTTTGCGGTGATGCCTATACGTTTGAGTTCCGTTACCACGGCGTTGATGCGGTCGGTCTCTTTTATCCTCAGGTTGGCCACGCCCCTGACGCGTGTCTTTCCCCTGGCGAATACGGCCAGGGCGGCTACGGTCTGGGCCATGTCGGGACAGTTGCCCAGGTCTATATCTATGCCGCGGAGCGGCGGCCCGCCCTCGACCTCTATCCAGTCGTCCCCCCTCTGCACAAACGCACCCATCTTACTTAGAACCTGCACAAACCCCGTGTCGCCCTGCAGGGAATTTAGGGGGATTCCATGCACCTTCACCCTGCCCCCGGTGATGGCCGCCGCCGCGAGGAAGTACGAGGCGCTTGAGGCGTCGCCCTCCACTTCGTAGACGAGGGGCTGGTATCTCTGCCCGGCCCTTATGGTGAAACGCTTATGGCGGTCATGGGTGACTTTTACGCCGAACATCTTCATAAACTTGATGGTCATGTCCACGTACAGCCTGGACACCAGTTCGCCCTTTACAACGATTTCAACGTCCCTGTGTGCGTAAGGCGCGGTCAGCAGGATGGCCGTGAAGTACTGGCTGCTCAGGTCGCCCCTCATGGTGGCCTTTCCCCCTTTAAGGCCGTTGGCCTTGATAATCACGGGCGGACATCCGTCGCCGTGCTTGCTTACGGCGTCTGCGCCCAGCTGTGTGAGGCAGTCAAGCAGCGGTTGTATGGGCCTCTGCCGCATCCTCTCCACACCGTCCAGCTCGAACGTTCCTTTTCCCAGCGCGACAAACGCCGTCAGGAAGCGCATGGCCGTGCCGGAATTGCCCACGAAGAGTTTTGACTTCTTCGCCGGTATGTCTCCCTCGCGCCCGTCTATGGTGAACCTGGTGTCCTCCGGGAAGTTCAGTATGACGAAACCCAGTTCCGCCAGCGCGGACGACAGGTATCTGGTATCGTCACTGAACAGGGCGCCGTGTATAATCGAACTGGGAGGGGCCAGGGCTGCCACTATCAGCGACCGGTTGGTCAGGCTCTTTGAGCCGGGGACGCGTACCTCTCCCTCCACCTTTGCGGGCGTTATCTCAAGGACGGAGTTCTTGCCGGCGGGCGTTTTCGTCATGAAATTAGCTTCCTGTAGTGCTTGACGGTAGTCTCCGGGGTAGACTGACACAGGAATATACCGAGCTGTTCGTACCCGCCCATCTCCTGAGTCCAGGGCAGGATTTCCATGTACAAACCGCCGATGTCGCCTTCGTGGATTATCCAGGTGTAGGCCAGCTCCCTGCCAAGTCCCGGCATGAGTTCCACCACGGCCTGGCTGACGTCACGGATGGCCGTGCAGAGGGAACCCAGCGCCTCCTTCTTCAGATGGTGCAGGTAGCCGCAGGAGCCGTCTCCCACCACTATCATCGCGTGGAGCGGCCTTTTCATAAAATACGGCACTATCAGCAGCACCCCGTGGCCGTAGTCTTTCACGGTATACTCGTCGGGGTTTTCCCTCAGTATATAGTCTGAAAAATTCTGGCCGAAGTTCTGTCTGAACGTCTCATCATCCTCAATCCTTCGGGGTTTTATATTGGTGTGTACTATCTGATTGTGGCCGTGAGTGAGCGAGCCGCCCACCAGCCGGCCAACGTTTTTTATTACTCCGATGTATCCGTAATGGTCGCCGCCGGGGAGCCTGTGGCTGAGCGGCATACCGGAGCCGGGCGAATGCAGCAGCTTCTCTTCAAGCGTGCAAAGCCTCCCGAGGACGACCAGGACGTCTGCCTGGCCCATGTTATGATAGTCGCTGTGGTGAAGGTTGCTGGGCCACTGGAGGAAATGTGCCCCTGCGGCCTGGCGCCCCGTCCGGGTAAACGGGTTGCCGGAAAGGTCTTTCTCCGCGGTCCCGGTCCCGAAGGGATAGAGGATGGGGAAAAGGTTTTTGTTGATGAAGGTAAATCCTTCGGAAATGGGCGCGGTGTCGATGATGCTTGTTGTCTTTCCCTCGCACACCACACAGCCGGCTGTAGCGGCAGTTTTCTGTTCCCGGTCAGCGGGCGGGGTATCGTGGGGTCTCTTCGCCCTCGCCTCTGAGTACACCACCCTGTCACCGCTTCTAGGGTCAACCTGATAGTGGGAGAGAGGCTTGTACTGTGCGATTGAGGTGTCGAGGGTTACACTATTTATTATATCCTCGAATCTGGCCTTGCCGACGTCCTCAAAATCTATCTTTACAAGCTCCTTGTTTAGCCGGGACATAGCTCCCATCTCGAAAATTCGTTTGCGGCAGTCGACCTTTACTGAACTTAAAAGAAAACAGGCATTCCCAGGGAGTGCGTAAGACGCATATTAGATTTGAAATTCATCGTAAATTCGTGTATTTTCGGATTGTAGCCCAAACGAAAACGTGCTTCAAGGAGAAAGTCTCACAGGACGCTCTCGGGTGAAAAAACTTTCCCGGTTTTCCGGTTTTCTTAGGCGGGAACACTCTTTGACAAAAAAAACTATCGTTATAGGTTCAAGGGGAAGCAAACTGGCGATGACCCAGAGCCAGTGGGTAAAGTCCAGGCTTGAGGAGCTTGACCCGAACCTTGAAATAGCAATACAGAGGATAGTTACCAAGGGCGACAAGATAACCGACGTTGCCCTGTCCCGCATAGGGGGTAAGGGGCTCTTCACGAAGGAATTAGAGGTGGCCCTGCAGGACGGGCGGATAGACATGGCCATTCACAGCCTTAAAGACCTTCCAACGGAATTGCCCGAGGGGTTAACGATAGCTGCCGTGCCTGAGAGGGAAGACCCGCACGACCTGTTGATATGCAGGAATGACTGTGGTTCAATCCACAACCTCCCCCGGGGCGGGAAACTGGGCACGAGCAGTCTCAGGCGGAGGGCCCAGTTACTGGCGCTCAGGCCGGACCTGGAGGTGGGAGACCTCAGGGGGAATCTGGACACACGGCTCAAGAAGCTTGAGACAACAGGGCTGGACGCCATAATAGTGGCCAAGGCGGGTGTCAAGCGGCTTGGCGTGTTCAAGGATAGTTACTGCACTATACCGTTTGACGAACTGCTTCCCGCCGTGGGACAGGGCGCACTGGGGATAGAGGGCCGGAAGGGCGATGACGAGATGCGGGACATACTGTCCTTTATAGAACATCTTCCCACGAGACATGCGGTGGAGGCGGAGCGGACGCTGATGTTTGAACTCGAAGGCGGTTGTCAGATCCCTATAGGGGCAATTGGGCAGCATACAGCGGATGGGACGCTGGAATTGGATGCCGTGGTGTGCTCCCTGGACGGTTCAAAGACCGTGAGGGACAGGCACTCAGGCCCCGCCGAAGGGGCGGAGGACATCGGGCGAACGCTCGCCGGCCGTCTTCTGGACATGGGCGCCCGTGAGATCCTCAGAGAAATCCGTGAGACCCTCGATAGAGAGATAGAACGTAGTTAAGGCTTCACCACAGGGACATCAAACTATACAAAGTGAACAGCGGCAAAAACATCCCCGTAGTATCCGTGGCCGGTGACAAAAACAGCGGCAAAACCTCCCTCATCGAGCAACTGGTGTCCACGCTCAAACGCGATGGCTACGGGGTTGTAGGGGTAATAAAGTACGCCAGACGGGATATACAGATAGACCATGAGGGAAAGGACACCTACCGTTTCTACGAGTCGGGGGCGGATGCCGTCTATATCGCCTCGCCCGCTAAGATGGCATTTATCAGGAGAATAGAGTCACCGCCGCCGTTGGACGAAGTCCTTGGGACGTACTTCCCTTTTGCCGACGTTGTGTTTCTGGAGGGTTACAGGGAAGGTGGCTGTCCGAAGATTCACCTTGTAGCGCCCGGCAAGGAGCATGGGGAGAGCGAACAGGCCCCGCATGATAAAGGCAGTCCTGTCCTAAGAATAAACGTTTCCGGCCAGAGTAACCCTATCTCCCAGGAAGTACTTCACAAGGCCCTGGAGTTCGTAAGGCATGTAATGAAAGGGACTTGCTAGAAAGGCGCTTGCGCCGCGTAAAACCTGTTGCATTGCGAGAGTTTTTGCGGTATATTTTGTTTCTAGACGGGGGAGGGCCTCTTTCCTCTGCCGAGGCAGATTTTGCCTTTTCCTTTGAGTTTTACGGGCATACGCGAGTTGAGTATCTGTCTCTGACGAGATGAAATGACCCCTGCAGACGCTATGTGCATGTAGCAGCTTGATAATGACGTTCTGCATAATTCTCAAGATTTTTTGAGAAAAGAGGTCGAAACATGGGTGAAAGACGGATACCACCCTGTCAGAAAGCCTGCCCCAGCGGTACAAACATCCCCAAGTATATCCGTTTCATCCTGGAAGGTGATTACTACGAGGCCTGGAAGGTCAATCGTGCGGCCAATGTCTTCCCCAGCATCTGTGGACGCGTTTGCGTCCATTACTGCGAAGGTGAATGCAAGAGGCAGCGTATAGAGCCAAGGGATGGGGAGACTATCGACCTCAGCCCCGTGTCTATCAGGGGGCTGAAGAGGTTCATAACGGATAATCTACAGCCTGACTATCAAGAGAGGTTTCTGAAGGAAGTTTTACCGGTAAAGAAGAACGGCAAGTCTGTCGCAATTATAGGTGCCGGTCCGTCCGGCCTGGTGGTGGCGAACGATCTGTTGTTATCCGGTTGTAAGGTGGTCGTATACGAGTCCCTGCCCTACCCGGGCGGGATGTTGAGGGTAGGTATCCCGGACTACCGCCTGCCGCCGAGAGTAATAACGGAAGAGGTGGACTTGCTGAAAAAGATGGGGATGAAATTAAAGCTCAACACCGCGCTGGGCAAGGGCGTTAAGTTAAAGGAGCTGCAAAAAAACATGACGCCGTATTAATAGCTCTCGGGGCGCACAGGCCCAAGTTGATGAAACTCAAGGGCGAAGACCTGGAAGGGGTCTTTCCGGGCGTCGACTTTCTCAGGAGGCTGAGCCTGGGAGAGGACGTTGATGTACAGGGTAAGACGATAGCCGTAATCGGGGGTGGTTTCACGGCGGCCGACGCGGCCAGGAGCGCCATCAGGCTGGGTGCCAGGTCTTTTATCGTTTACAGAAGGGGTCAGGAAGAGATGCCTATGGACGACGAGGAGAAAGAGGGTCTCTTCGAGGAGAACATCCCCGTATATTATTTGCAGGCCCCTATAGAGATAATGAGCGACGACGGTAAAAAGGTTGCCAGGATGAAATGTATAAAAATGAAGTTGGTAGAGCCGGAGGGTGGTAAGGGCGGCAGAAAGGTGCCGATAGCTATAGGGAATAGCGAGTTTGAGTTGAAGGCCGATATAGTGATACCGGCCGTTGCTCAGGCACCTGACGCTTCTATGCTTCCCGATAACTTTGAGATACACGTTGATGACTTCACCACCACTGAAAAGGGGGTGTTTGCCTCGGGCGATTTCCATCTTGGTACCACCACCAATGTCATAGAGGTCATTGGGCAGGCCCACAAGGTTTCCGTTGAGATGCTCAAGTATCTGGGTCTTAAGCCGAAGTTACCCACGCTACCGGAGAAGGAGGAGAGGCTGGAAGACTCTCCCTGGTATCATGATGACCCGGACAAGCTGACCAGAGAGAAGAGCTACGGCGGCTGGCTGAGCGTCTCCAAGACGGGTTTTTCGGAGGTGGAGGACGGGATGACACGGGAGCTTGCGGAGTACGAGGCCTCCAGGTGCCTGCAATGCGACTATTTTGTATCTATAGACAAGGAGAACTGCCATCGCTGTGGGAGATGCATTGAAAGCTGTCCGCAGAAGGCGCTGGTGATGATACATACGGATTCGTCTCCTCATCAGGAAGGAGCATGGTTCAGCGACGGCCGCTGGCAAAGCGATAAAACCTCAGAGGTAGCCACCAGGGATGAGCTATGCATTCAGTGCGGCACCTGCGCGCGCGCATGTCCTCACCAGAACATTACCTTCGTCTGCGGCGGTTCTCGTGAGCGTGAGGTAGCAAAGGCCGAATAGTTCTTTTGACCGGGATAAAGCCGCCGCATTAATCCAACCGTATATTATCTTTGTCTCTAAAAAATCGCAGGGATTTCTCCCATGCAACCCCTCAAGATAGACGGCTCGTTCGGCGAGGGCGGCGGACAGATACTCAGGACCTCCCTGACACTCTCGGCCATAACCAACAGACCATTTGAGATATTCAACATCCGCGCGGGAAGGAAGCCCCCCGGTCTGAGACCCCAGCACCTCCAGGCCGTGAAGGCCGCCCAAAAAATCTCCGGCGCCGTAGTGGATGGCGCACAGATCAGCGCAGGGTCTATCACGTTTACGCCGGGCCAGGTAACCCCCGGTGAATATTCCTTTGAGATAGGGACCGCGGGTTCCGTATCGCTGGTACTCCAGACTATATTCCTCCCGCTCGCGGTCTCCGGTGAGGGGATTGAAGGAGGTTCGAAGATACGCATTACGGGTGGCACACACGTGCCGTGGAGCCCATGTTTTCACTACCTGAAGCTGCACTGGCTTAAATATATCAAAACCCTGGGACTCGATGCGGGCCTGGAGATGCCCAGAGCCGGGTTCTATCCACGTGGTGGAGGCGAGATGGTTGCAAAAATTTTCCCGGCAGGTGAAATAAAACCGCTGGTATTAGAAGAAAAGGGCCCACTCAAAAGGATAACCGGCATCTCCGCGGCGGGCAACCTCCCCATGCACATAATACGAAGACAGAGAGAGCAGGCGGAAAAACGGCTTGCCGGGGAAGGTTTCACCTGTCCGCTGTTGATAAAAGAAGAAGAGATGCCAGCCGTTGGCCAGGGGACTATGCTGCTGCTCCTTGCCGAGTTTGAGCATTCATCGTGCTGCTACTACGGGCTTGGCGCGGTGGGAAAGCGCGCCGAGGCAGTGGCGGATGAGGCGGTGGACGGACTGTTAGGTTTTATGAAGACAGACGGCGTGATGGACGAACATCTTGCAGACCAACTGGTGCTCCCCCTGGCCCTGGTCAAGGAACTTTCCCGTTTCGTCACACCAAAAGTCACACGCCACCTCCTGACAAACATAGAGGTCATAAAAAAGTTTCTGTCCGTGGAGATAGAGGTGGAGGATATGGGCGAAAAAGGCGGGAGGGTGAGCATTATCGCTTAAAGGTTATAAATAAGTTGATAATGTACTATGCAGACGTTGTATCTTCCTTGCCAATCTCTCCGGCCTTTGAGAGGGCGTATCTGGTGCAGACGGGGCCGATTATCTCGAAGACGACGGTGGTGGCGACCGCTATGGTAAAGATTATGTCGGACACCTCCGGGAACTCGTGCTTGACTACAAGGGCCATGCCCAGCGCGACGCCCGCCTGGGGGAGCAGCGCAAGGCCCAGGTATTTTTTGACACTGCTTTCTGAACCCGCGATGTAACCGCCGGGAGGAGCGGATAATACCTTCCCCAGTATCCGGAACACTATATAAACAATTCCGATGCTGCCAACCTTCAAAAATGCCTCAACGTCGAAATGGGCCCCTGCCAGCACAAAGAACATGATGTATATGGGGGCGCCTATTTCCCTCAACGTGTTAAAGAGCTTGCCTGCGTTGCGGTCTATGTTTACAAGTGTGGTGCCCAGCGCGACGTTGGCCAGCAGGACCGACAGGTCAAGGGAAAGGCAGACACCTACCACGAAAAAGATGGCCGATAAGACGAGGACAAGCCGGTTCTCGTTGGTCTTGACATACTTAGACGCCCTGGAGAGCAGGACTGCCACACCGCCGCCAAGCAATAAGGATACCGGTATCTCAATAATCGGGTGGACGGCCTGGTATGAAAACAGGTGTGTGAAGGCATCGGGCATATACGAGAGCTTGGCTATCGAGAGACAGATGGCGAAGGTTATAATACCCCAGGCGTCGTCTATCGCCACTATTCCCAGGAGCGTCTTGGTGAAGGGTCCTTTTGCCCTGTATTGTTTAACCACCATCATGGTTGCGGCAGGGTCCGTTGCGCCCGCGATGGCGCCCAGCAGTATGGCCACGTGGAAGGGCTGATGCAGACCGTAATAAACGGCCGCGGTTACCAGCGCGCACACACCGATGGTCTCAAAGAGCGATATCCACAGGATAGACCTCCCGGAGGCTCGAAGGTTCTCCAGAGAGAGTTCCTGGCCCAGCATAAAGGCGATAATCCCCAGGGCGGTGAGTGATATCGGGTTGGAGAGGACGAAGATATGCTGCGATACGAGGTTCAAGAGGTGGGGACCCAGCAGTATACCCAGGAGCAGGTAGGCGCTGACCGCTGGAAACTCTATCTTCTTTATGAGGGAGGCGAGTACAAGGGCTCCCGCAAGTATGATAGCTACGCTGAGGAATATGTTCATAAAGTATAAATTGTCTTAAGAATCTTAAGAATGTAAGAACAGTTGTCCGTGTTTCATGCCTGAGTAGCCTGAAGCAATGTCGTCAGGTGCTGCTCCACGCAGAGCGGCAGTGCCTGGAGACTGTAGCCGCCCTCGAGGCAAGATAGTATACGGCCACCGCAACACCTGTTTGCCAGCTCCATAGTAATCCGTGTAAGCGTGGCAAAGTCGTCCGGCTCCAGGCCGAGTCCGGCGATGGGGTCATCCGCATAGGCGTCGAAACCTGCGGATATGATGACAAATTCAGGGTCGAACGACCGGACGTCCCCGGCCATCATTTTGTCAAAAGTCTCGATGTACATGTCACGCGGGGTGTCGCCCGCGAGGGGGATGTTTATGGTAAAGCCCTTTCCCTTGCCGCTTCCCTTCTCGTCTTCACCACCCGTGCCGGGATAGAACGGCCACCTGTGCAGCGACACGTAGAGCACGCGGTTATCGCCGTAGAATATCTCCTGTGTCCCGTTGCCGTGGTGACAGTCCCAGTCGACTATCAGCACCCGCTTGAGGTTGTGTCTGGATACCAGGTACCGGGCGGCGATGGCCACGTTGTTAAAGACACAGAAACCCATACCCTGTGCCGGTCTGGCGTGGTGTCCCGGTGGCCTGACCATGCAGAAGGCGCTGGTGTCGTCTTTTTTAATAATGGAGTCGGAGGCCGTCAGTAACGCGCCTGCCGAGTAGAGTGCGGCCTGGTATGAGTCACGGGAAAGCACCGTGTCGGGGTCGAGATGGCCGCCCCCGCCCTCGGCTACACCCCGGGCATGGTCGATATATTGTTCATCATGCGCGAGGGCTATCTCTTCCACAGTCGCGGCCCTGGGCTTTACCATTGTGAATCTGTCCCAGAGACCGGTGGATTTCATGTGGTCTATGATGCACTCAAGCCTCTTATAATTTTCCGGGTGGTTGGGGCCTGTATCGTGTTTGAGGTATATGTCGTCGTACAGGAGAAGTGTCATGTAAGCGTGTTTTCTAAACGGTTGTCACGGTTGCGGTTTTGTAAAACTTCGCCCGACGATTAGAGTTGATTTACCGCCGGGTGTCAAATGGAATCCCCGCCGTAAAATTCCTTGAATGCCGGATATTTCACCCCACTCGGGCGCATAAGGATGACGTTACGTCTTAAGGCATGTTCCGGGGGGGCACTGCATCATCTGTTATTCCTCCAGATATGCCCGGCCACGGCCACCTGGCCCAGAGAAATGCCACCGTCGTTGGGCGGGACCCTCTGGTGGGTGTAGACCCTGAAGCCTTCTCTTTCAAGGTCACGGAAGGTTTTTTCTACCAGATATTTGTTTTGGAAGCAGCCCCCGGACAGCACCACCCGGTCCATTTCAACCCTCCTTGCTACCGCCACAATCATCCTGGAGAGGGTGTTGTGAAATTTTGACGAGATAACACCGGTGTCTATACGTTTCGCAAGGTCGTCTATGATACCGGATATGACCGGCCTCCAGTCGAGTACCAGCATGTCGTCCGGTGCGTCATCGTCTATAGAGAAATCATAATGCGGTGATGCTGCCGGTGAAAGGTCCTTGCGGGCCCTGTGCTCAAGCTCCATGGCGCCCTGCCCCTCAAAACTTGCCTTCTGCCTTACGCCCAGTATGGACGAGACCGCGTCAAAGAGCCTGCCGGCACTGGAGGTCACGGGTGAATTTACACCCTTTTTGATGATTTCAAGCATCAGCTCCATCTCCCTCGCCTCGAATGATTCTATTGACGGGATTTCACGGCGTTCCACAACCCCTTCACCAAAGGTCTCAAAGAGTACGGAAAGGGCGCTCCTCCTGGGTTCCTTAACCGACCGCTCAGAGCCGGGGAGCCTGAACGTCTTCAGGTGGGCCACCCTCTTGAACGACCCGTAACCGGCCAGCAGGAACTCCCCGCCCCATACGGTGCCGTCAGTGCCGTAACCCGTGCCGTCCCACGCCACACCCAGCACCTGCCCGTCAAGCTCGTTCTCCATCATGCAGGAGGCTATGTGCGCGTGGTGATGTTGAACCGGGACGACCGGCGCGGTGTTTTTGCGTGCCCATACGGTAGAGAAATAATCCGGGTGCATGTCACAGGCAACGGCCTCGGCCTTATAATCGAACAGCCGGGTGAAATCCGAGATGGTCTGTAAAAAGGCCTCCCCGGCCTCAACCGTCTCAAGGTCTCCTATATGCTGGCTTACGAATATACTTTTGTCCAGCGACAGGGCGATTGTGTTTTTCTGATGGGCGCCCACACCCATTACCCGCGCAAAATTTTTTCTCGAATGCCTTATCGGCAGGGGCGCGTAACCCCTGGCACGTCTGATAATCATCTCCTTGCCGAGCGTAACCCTTACCACCGAGTCGTCCACGTGCCGTGCTATCGGCCTGGTGTGGATTAGGAAGTAGTCGGCAATGCCGCCGAGTCTGTCAAGCGCCTCTGCGTTATCCGTGCATATAGGCTCGTCCGTCAGATTGCCGCTTGTGGCGACCAGAGGCGCCTGCACCCCGGAGGAGAGTATCATGTGAAGGGGGGAACAGGGGAGCATGACGCCGAGATACGGGTTTTGAGGCGCAACGGCCCCGGCTATATCCGTATCGCCGCGTCTGTTTAACAAAACGACGGGCGACTCCGGTGAGGCGAGCAGGCGCTCTTCCATGGCGGAGACCTCGCAGTACCGCCTGGTCATATCAAGTGAGGGCAGCAGCAGCGCAAACGGTTTCTCTTCCCTCCGCTTCCTCCTTCTCAGTTCGACGACGGCCTTCTGGTTCCGCGCGTCCGCGACCAGTAAAAATCCTCCCAGCCCCTTTATGGCGAGTATTTCACCGTGCAGTATCAGTTCGACGACCCTTTCCATAGCATCGTGTTTTTCCGCCAGCGTTTTTCCGGTTTGCGCCCATAGTTCAACATGCGGGCCGCAGACGGGACATGCTATGGGCTGGGCGTGAAACCGCCTGTCCGCGGGAGACTCATACTCCCTGCGGCAGTCGGCGCACATCTCAAACGCCTCCATCGTGGTATTCGGCCGGTCGTACGGCAGGGCGTTTATGATGGAAAGCCTCGGCCCGCAGTTGGTGCAGTTGGTGAGTGGATACATGTACCGCCGCTCTCCAGGCGAGAGGATCTCGGCCAGACACTCGTCACAGGCGGCTATATCCGGCGGTATCATTGGAGAGATTTCGCCACCCTCGATGCTCTTCGCGATGCTGAACCCCTCAAGGCCCACAGGGTCGAGCACTGAGAATTCAAGGCTCGATACGCGTGCAAGCGGTGGTTTTTCACGTGGAAGCCTGAGGACGAACTCGTTAAGTTTTTCTTCCTCCCCCTCCGCCTCTATGAGGACCCCCCACGGCAGGTTCATGACGTAGCCCTTAAGGCCCAGAGAACCGGCGAGCCTGAATACATACGGCCTGAAGCCCACACCCTGCACCACCCCGCAGACGGACACCTTCACCCTCTTCCTCTTTGAAGGGCTAGTCTGTTTCGATTTCAAGGCTCTCAAGTGTTACTCCATCCCCGTCGATTATTCTTGTCCTGGGAGATTCGCATTTGCGGCAGCCTGGGAAACCCGGCCCGTCCGTCTCAAATTCATGCCCGCATTCCAGACAGCCTATCGTAGCGGGTTTTTTTATGAGTTCCAGCTCCGCCCCCTCCGCAACGGTGCCGGTGGAGCATAAAATCAGCGTCTCTCTAAGGTGGTCTGGGTTGGTGCCGGAGAGGGCGCCTACGGACAGTTTTATCCTTACCACGCGCTTTCCGTTGCGTTTTTTTGTTTCTTTGGCCGCTGCGTCGAGGATGGCCTTGCAACTCTCGATGTCGTGCATGTCTATCGCGCCGGGCTAAGATTCTTGACTTCTACAAGAAGCCTCTCTATCAACTCGTCGATACTTGCGGATACGGGTTCAGAGAGGTCAAGCCCCACGTCCACCGACTGGGGCTGGATACCGAACAGGCAGACCCTTTCGGGCAGTATATTTTGCAGCTTCGACAGTGCCAGTATCTCCCGGAGTCCTATCTGGTGCGCGGACAGTTTACGCGAGTTATAGACGTCGTCTATCCCATCGCCCTCAATGCGGAAGATTTCACCGGGCCTGCCGCCGCGGTCTATGGCGTCTACTATAAAAAGGGCCTCACGGCCCTCCAGGTAAGGGATAAGCACGAGCCCCAGGGTGCCGCCGTCAATTACCTCGACGTCATCCGGCACACGGTGTTTGTCGCGTATCTTTTCCACCACACGGACCCCGACACCCTCGTCTCTCAGTAGAATGTTCCCCACGCCCAGTATCAGCAGTTTCTTCATGCCGTAAGACCTCCAGAAGAGTCCGTATCCCCGTGTTACGCGACCGATGCAGAGTTCTCATACCAATAAGTAGAGCAACTACAGATACATGTCTATAATCAAACCAACCTCTCAGGGAAACCGTACATGATATTCATATTTTGTACGGCAATGCCGGAGGCGCCTTTTAACAGGTTGTCTATGGCGGAGATTATTACCACCCTGTCATCCGCCACGCGGGCGGAGATGTCGCAGAAGTTTGTGCCCACGACGTCCTTTGTGCAGGGCGGGTCGTCGGGCTCTTTTATGCGGATAAACGGCTCGTCCTTGTAGACGTTTTTCATCGTTTCCGTGACGGCCTCGGTGGTGGTCATGGATTTCAGCCGCGCGTACGTGGTCGAGAGCAGCCCCCGGTCCATGGGCACAAGGTGCGGGGAGAAGGTTATCTTTACCTTCATATCCACGGCGCGTTGTATAATCTCCTCCATCTCCGGCAGGTGTCGGTGGCCGCCGACCCCGTAGGGTTCCAGGTTCTCGTTGCGCTCGCAGTACATGGACTGCGGGGAGACGTTCCTGCCGCCTCCTGAGATGCCCGATTTTGAATCGGCGATTATGTCCGAGGGTTCTATCATGTCCCTTATGAAAAACGGCATCAGCGCCAGTATAACGGAGACCGGATAGCATCCCGGATTGCTTACCAGCTTTGCCTTTCTTATCTCTTTCCGGAAGAGTTCGGGCAGCCCGTACACGGCCTTCTTCAGCCCGTCCGGGTCGGTGTGGGGCGACTTGTACCACTGTTCGTATTTTTCAGCGTCCTTGAAGCGGTAGTCGGCGCTAAAGTCTATCACCCTGTGGCCGGCCTTTAAATACCTGGGCACGTACTTCATGGTCACAGTGGGCGGAAGGGTGACGAACACCAGCTCAACCCCTTTGGGTATATCCTCAGGTTCCAGGCCGGCGGTGGGCAGGTCAATCTGCCGCTTGAGCGAGGGGAAAATCTGCGATATAGGCGGTTTTTCCTCCCGCCTTGTGCCGAGATAAACTATCTCCGTCTCCGGGTGTCGGAGCAGCAGTTTTATCAGTTCAAGACTGGTATATGCCGTAGCGCCGGCAATCCCCACTTTCAATTTTCTGTCTCCTTTAAAGACTTAGCGAAAAACCACTCAGCCAATTCTAGCCTTCGCTTCATAAAAGTCAATTTAAATGGGGGGGGTATTTTATACGGGTTGCAGAGGTTGGAAACCCGTAGAGTTCAAAGTTCTGAACCCCCCTATAAACTAAGAAGGGTTGTGGGGCATATGCGCCTCTGGCGTGATCCGTATCGGACGTAGTTATCATGCAAGTACCTAGCATATCCTCGGCAATAATTCGCCTGAGGCCATGGGCACCACCCTCTTGCCGCCGATATTTGTCCTGAGCACGACGGTGCCTTTATGGTCGGCGGTCACGTGGCCTATCTTCCGGGCCTCTCTGCCGAGGGGGTGCGAGCGCAGGGCCTCAAGGGCTTTGGCCGCGTCCGCATTATCGTCACCCTCACCGGAGGCCACAAAAGACAGAAACCGGCCCTCATTCGCTATATAGAGCGGGTCAAGCCCTAAAATCTCGCAGGCCCCCCTGACCGGTTCGGGGACGGGTATGGAATTTTCCCATATCTCGATGCCCACACCGGCGGCGCCCGCAATCTCATTCAGCACGGACGACAACCCGCCGCGGGTGGCGTCTCGCAGACAGTGAACCTTTGCGCCGGACTTAAGCACCTTTTCTACGGGGCCCCACAGTGGCGCGGAGTCACTTTCTATCTCGGTCTCAAGGTCAAGCCCCTCGCGAGTGACCATGACGGCCATGCCGTGGAGGCCAATCGCGCCGCTGAGTATTACGGCGTCCCCCGGCCTCACAGCTTTTGGTGATATACCCTCGTATTCGACCGTGCCGACTCCCGCGGTATTTATGAATATCCCGTCCGCGCCGCCCCTCTCTACTACTTTTGTATCACCCGTTACCACCATCACCCCGGCATCCCTGCATGCCGCTGAAATGGACTCAACTATCCTGGACAGGTCGCTCCGGGGGAAACCTTCTTCTATGATAAAGGAAAGACTGAGTAGCTGGGGTCTCGCCCCGCACATGGCCAGGTCGTTAACCGTGCCGTGTACCGCGAGGCTGCCTATGTCTCCACCGGGGAAGAATATTGGCTTTACCACGAACGAGTCGGTGGTGAAGGCAATTTTCGCACTGCCAAGGTCATGGACGGAGCCGTCGTGGAGCTGCTCCAGATATTTATTGTGAAAAGCGGGCACGAAGAGCTTGCTGACCAGCTCGGCGGACGGTATGCCGCCGCTGCCGTGGGCGAGGGTAATCTTCTCTTGTGTTTCGCCGGCATTATCATGACTATGGTCATCGTTATGCGGAACGGGACACGAAGGCTTGAAGGCGTCACCCAAGGTCTTAGGCCCTCCTGTAGTTAAAATAGGCCGCGCACGCCCCCTCGGCCGAGACCATGGGCGCGCCCAGGGGTGACTGTGGTGTACATCGTGTGCCGAATGCCGGACACTCGTTTGGCCTCTTAAGCCCCCGCAGTATATACCCGGCGATGCACTCCGGGGGTTCCTCCACGTCAATACCGTCCACACTGAACAGGCACTCGGCGTCGAAGCCCCGATAAGGCTCTTTTAATGCGAGGCCACTCTTTGGTATTACGCCCAACCCTCTCCATTTTCTGTCTGTCGCCTCGAAGACCTCGTCCACCGCCTGTCGCGCGAGCACGTTCCCCTCCGGCCTTGCCGACCTCCCGTAGGCGTTTTCAACCTCACACCTCCCCTCTTCAAGTTGTTTCACCACCTTGTAGACGCCGAACAATATATCCAGCGGTTCAAAACCGGTGATTACTATGGGGACGCGGTATTTCTCCGTAATCCTCTCGTAGTCCTTCTGTCCGATGACGGTGCTTACGTGACCCGGGGCCAGGAAGCCGTTGAGCGCCAGGTTGGGCGTGGCGAGGATGGCCTCAAGCGCGGGCGGTACGAGCACGTGCGCCACCAGGGCGGAAAAATTCTTTACGCCCAGTTTCTTTGCCTGAAGTATGGCCATGGCAACGGCCGGCGCTGTCGCCTCAAAACCTACGGAAAAGAATACTACCTTCTTATCGGGAGATTCCACGGCTATCTTTATGGCGTCGAGGGGGGAGTAAAGTATCCTGACGTCCGCCCCCTCCGCCCGGCTTGTTATAAGGTTCTTTTCAGAACCCGGCACGCGGAGCATGTCGCCGAACGAACAGAATATTACGCCGGGCTGTGACGCTATGTGCACGGCCCTGTCCAGCATTTCTATCGGGGTAACGCAAACGGGACACCCGGGGCCGTGTATCAGCGTAATCTTCTCCGGCAGCAGAGTATCTATGCCGAACTTGATTATGTTGTGGGTCTGGCCGCCGCAGACCTCCATTATCGTCCATTCATTACGTATGACGTCCGCTATCGCCCTCACGTATTTCTGTGCCGGCTCGGAGTCCCTGTACTCGTCAACGTATTTCATGGCACTTCACAGCCCAATCTCTTTCAGGGTGTTAAAGGCGTCCTTTGCCTTCTCCTCGTCAATCTTGCTTATCGCAAAGCCGATATGCACGAGCACCCAGTCGCCCTCCTTTACGTCGTCCAGATAGGCGAGACAGGCCTCTTTTTTTGCGCCTCCAAAATCCACGATGCCCATGGTCATACCCAGGGCATTCTCTTGTATTTTTACCACCTTTCCCGGTACGCCCAGGCACATGTTGTGTCCTCTATCAAGCTGTCTGATATAAACTTAGGTTTAGACGGCCCTGAAGTTCTGCGCGTTTTTTGTGTCATTCTGAGGGAGCGAAATCCGCCGCGCGCGGCTCAGAATGACATACGGTATATGGGGACATTTGCAGGTCTCTCAGGCCACGTCTGTTACGGTTTTAGCGGGGCATTATCATCGGCCAATTAGAGTTGATTTCCCGGCACGTGTCAAATAGAATCTGTGTCATGAGCAAGCCGTCGTCGCTTTTCTAAAATCTCTTTGCTGGAGCCCCATATATGCGTATGCGCCGGACAGGTTTTTAAATGAAAAGCATCTCCGATCAGGAACTCTTGGAACTTATCCGTAAGGGTATAGACCCGGATAGCGTTAAAGCCGCAGATCCCAGGGCCACCCGCAAGAGGCTGGAAGAGTTTTTCAGCCGGATGGGTGACGCCATTAGACCGAAGTTGAAATCAGATTCAGATTCGAAAAAAAAGAAGGTGGTCACGCCCGTTCCGAAGGGACGTATCCTGATATATACAGACGGCGCGTCGCGGGGTAACCCCGGCAAGGCGGGGATAGGCGTGGTCATCCGCGACGGGGAGCATAACGTTCTGGATGAGATAGGTGAATATATAGGGGAGACAACAAACAACGTAGCCGAATACAGGGCGCTGATAAGAGGTTTGGAGTGGGCGCTTGAATACCACCCGGTGAAGGTGGATGTTTTTTGCGACAGTGAGTTGGTGGTTAAACAGGTAAACGGGCAGTATAAGGTAAGGGCGCCGTCAATACTGCCCCTTCACAGGGAGGCCCGGAAGCTTATTGGGAAACTGCCGGAGTGGCGGCTGCAATATATCCCGAGGGAAGAAAACGTTCAGGCCGACGCCCTGGCAAATGAAGGCATAGATGAGTACCTGGACAGCACTATTGACTGAGAAACGTTCCATGTTTTTTAAGCATGATGTGTAAGAATTCTCCCACGGGCTACTTTTGTGATTACGAGGGGCGTAGCCCCGAAGCAATCTCCGTATGTTCAAGAGATTGCTTCGCTTCGCTCGCAATGACAGATGAAATACGGTGTGTTGAGACATGGCGTACAATACGCAGAAACGTTTCGTGTTTTTAGGGCTTCTGGCAGTGCTGGATACCCTTTTGTTCTTGACAATTAGTGCGTATAGAAATAGAATTTGGGTTTATATTTTAGCCCGTGAAGGGAGGTGGAGTTTTAGTAAAAACACTGGCCTATCTGTTTGCTCCCGTGAGGGATGTACGGGGGCAAGGAGGATGATAAATGATACACTATTCGTGTGATATGTGCGGTAAGGTCATACAGGCTGAAGAGGAGTTAAGGTATGTCGTAAAGATAGAGATTTATCCCGCTGATTGCGTGGAGGAGGAAAACGAGGAGTTTGACGACATCAGGGACGATCTGGCAGAGTTCAACCTTGAAGATGAGAGAGAACCGGAAGACTCTGATGACGAAGATATGGAATATAAGACCCTCCGTTTTGATTTATGTTCAGAATGTCACAAGTCATACGTGCGAGACCCACTATTTGCGAAGAGTTACAGGAGCCGATTCTTTGACAACTAAACAGGTGATGGGTCTTTTCCTCCCATAAATAAGGTCCCGCCGCTGAATTTCTTACCCAGTTGGCCATTGGCGATAGCGATGTAGAAACATGGTGATGACATTAGCGGAAAATATTATTGCAGCGCATACGGAGCAGGGCGAAGTCAGGGCCGGAGAGTTCGTGTACGCCGGAGTTGATTTCTGCCTGGGTAACGACATTACTGCCCCCATAGCCATAAAGGAGTTCGAAAACGCCGGCATTGACAGGGTGTTTGACAGGAAGAGAATAGCCCTGGTTCCGGACCATTTTACGCCTAACAAGGACATCGCCTCCGCGGAGCAGGTGAAGATACTCCGGGGGTTTGCGCAGAGGCACCGGCTTGAATATTTCTTTGAGATAGGGCGGATGGGAATAGAGCACGCGCTGTTGCCTGAGATGGGGCTGGTGCTGCCGGGCGAGCTGGTGATAGGGGCTGATTCACACACGTGTACGTACGGCGCGCTGGGCGCCTTTGCCGTCGGCGTCGGTAGTACCGACCTTGCGGCCTGTTTCGCCACCGGGAAGGTGTGGCTGAAGGTGCCGGAGACGATACGGTTCGTTTTCGACGGAAAACTGCCGCGATGGAGTTCGGGGAAAGACCTGATTCTGCACGTAATTGGCGATATCGGCGTAGACGGCGCGTTGTACAAGGTGATGGAATTTACGGGCCCGGCCATCTCGTCGCTGCCTATGGACGACCGTTTTGCCATATGCAACATGGCGATAGAGGCGGGCGCGAAGACGGGGATTATCGCGACGGACGGCGTAACTGAGGACTATGTGAAGGGCCGGGCGAAAAGGGATTACAGGCCATATTCCGCCAACGGCAACGGGGGCAGCGTTGAGACGCGCAGCTATGACGCCTCGAAGATCTCGCCACAGGTGGCTCTGCCAAGTCTGCCATCGAACGTCCGCCCTGTGGAAGAGCTCTCCGGCGTGAAGATTGATCAGGTGGTTATAGGCTCCTGTACCAACGGCAGGATATCCGACCTTAGGATAGCGGCCGGGCTGCTTCAGGGCCGGCAGGTACACCCGTCTGTAAGGCTTCTGATATTTCCCGCGACACAGGAGATTTATCTCCAGGCGATGAAGGAGGGCCTGATGGACACGTTCGTCCGCGCGGGGGCCGCGGTGTCCACGCCGACCTGTGGGCCGTGCCTGGGCGGTCATTCGGGGGTACTGGCCGAGGGAGAGAGGTGTCTGGCGACCACGAACCGGAATTTCCCCGGCAGGATGGGTCACCCGAAGAGCGAGGTCTTTCTTTGCAGTCCTGCCGTAGCGGCCGCATCGGCCGTAACTGGCAGTATTACTCATCCCGCAGAACTGAATTAGCGCACGGTCCCGGGCGAAGGAATTCTTTTGTTCCTGTGGTGCTTTCTTGTGCCGATTTAACCTTTGTATCATTTTCATTTTTTGAGGAGCAGTATGACAGAGAGGAAATACATCGGTATAGACATAGGTTCGGTCAGTCTGAAGGTTGTACTGGTTAACGATAAGAAAGAGGTGCTTGAGGAGCATTATGTCCGGACACACGGGCAGCCGCTCGAGACTACCATCAAGGTCTTGAAAGGCGTCTACAGCCGCACCCCCAGTGAAGAGATAAAGGGTATGGCCAGCACCGGTTCAGGCGGCAGGCTCCTCTCTGAGATATTCGGGATATACTTTGTAAACGAGGTGGTGTCACAGAGCAGGGGCACGGCCGCTTTCAACCCGGAGGTCCGGAGTATTATAGAGATTGGCGGGCAGGACTCGAAACTGATGATGATAGAGTATGACGAGGCAATCGGTCAGATAAGGGTAGCCGATTTTGCCATGAACACGATGTGTGCGGCGGGCACGGGCTCGTTTCTTGACCAGCAGGCGTCAAGGGTGGGCGTTTCTATAGAAGACGAATTTGCCGAGCTGGCGCTGAAGTGCAAGAACCCGCCAAGGATCGCGGGCCGTTGCAGTGTATTTGCGAAGTCAGACATGATACACCTCCAGCAGGAGGCCACCCCGGTCCACGACATACTGGCCGGCCTGTGCTACGCGATGGCCAGGAACTTCAAGAGCGCCATTGCCAAGGGTAAAGAGCTGGTGAAGCCTATCGCGTTCCAGGGAGGAGTGGCAGCTAATAAGGGCATGATAAAGGCGTTTGAAGACGTCCTTGAGCTCAAGCCCGGAGAACTAATCATACCAAAACATCATGCGTCGCTGGGCGCCATTGGTGCGGTGCTGATGCTCATGGAGAAGGGGGACGAGCACAGCTTTGAGGACCTGGGCACGGCGGAGGCGTATCTGAAAAACCGCAAGAGTGACATAGCGGTACTCGAGGGCCTTAAGGGCGACAACTATGATATCATGACTCACTGTACGCCAATAAAGGAGAACGGCAGGGTAGAGGCATACGTAGGCGTTGACGTCGGCTCAATAAGCACCAACGTTGTGGTTATAGATAAAGACAAGAACGTGCTGGCAAGACGTTATCTGATGACGGCGGGCAGGCCGCTGGAGGCGGTCTCCAAGGGGTTGTTCGAGGTTGGAATGGAGATAGGCGGCATGGTCGACGTGAAGGGGGTGTGCAGCACGGGCTCCGGGCGCTACCTGACCGGCGACTACATAGGCGCGGACCTCACGAAGAATGAGATAACGGCCCACGCCAGGGCGGCCGTAAACGCCTGTCCGGAGGTAGACACCATTTTTGAGATTGGGGGGCAGGACTCAAAATACGTCCGGCTTGAGAACGGCGCGGTGGTGGACTTTGCCATGAACAAGGTCTGTGCCGCGGGGACGGGTTCGTTTCTGGAGGAGCAGTCGGAGAGGCTGGACGTAGCCATTAAAGAAGAATTTGGACAAAAGGCCACGAGTGCCTGTGGCCCGTGCAGTATGGGCGAGAGGTGCACGGTGTTTATGGAATCGGATATCGTACACCACCAGCAGAAGGGGGCGGCCAAGGATGACCTGGTGGCGGGTCTTAGTTACTCCATCGTCCATAATTATCTCAACCGTGTGGTGGAGCGCAGAAAGGTAGGCAACAATATATTGTTCCAGGGGGGTGTCGCGTATAACCGCGGGGTCAAGTCGGCGTTCGAGAAGGTTACGGGAAAGAAGGTCACCGTGCCGCAACACCATGACTGCATGGGCGCGATAGGTTCCGCCATCATCGCAATGGAGGAGATGGAGTGGGAGAAATCCAAGTTCAAGGGCTTCGACCTCCGCAGCCGGAAATTCGAGATAGGCTCTTTCGTGTGCAGGGATTGTTCCAATATATGCACCGTGAAGAAGGTAGAGATTACGGGTGAAGAGCCCCTGTATTACGGCGACCGGTGCGGCAAGTTTGAGGACTCCGGGAAGCGCAAGAAGGGCAAAGGCATCCCGAGGCTGTTCAACGAGCGTATGGTCGCCTTGTTTAAGTCTTACCCTAAGGACAAACCCGATGCCCCTAACGGCATGAAGGTCGGCATCCCGCGGGCAAACATGTTCTTTGAGCTGTATCCCATGTGGAAGGCCTTCTTTACGGAACTGGGCTTCGAGGTGGTCGCCTCAAACGTCACCAACCACGAGCTCGTAAAGAAAGGCGTGGAAAATATCGCGGCCGAGACGTGCTTCCCCATAAAGGTGGCCCACGGGCACGTGATAGACATGCTAAACGACGATATAGACTATCTGTTCATACCGAGCGTTGTGAACTTCCCCAACGACAGTCCGAAACTGGTCCATTCCTACATGTGCCCGTATGTACAGGGGCTTCCCTATATGGTCCGCGCGGCGGTGAGGCTGGAGGGGGACGACAGAAAGTTCAAGGTGCTTGAGCCTGCCTTCCATCTGGAGTGGGGCGAAGAACATCTGAAGGAAATATTTCGTGAGATAGCCAGAGACATCGGTCAGGGCGGCCGCCGCGTGGAGACGGCCATCAGTGTCGCGCTGGAGTCGCAGCAGCGGTTCTACGACACCCTTGTCGGGCGCGGCAAAGAGATACTGGAAGGGCTGGCAGAGGACGACGTGGCGCTGGTAATAGTGGGGAGGTCATACAACTCCTGTGACCGCGGCGTAAACCTGAACATCCCCGACAAGCTCAGGGAACTCGGCGTCCTGGCCATACCGATGGACATGCTGCCGCTTGATGTTGTGGAAATTGCCGAGGAGTACCCGCACATGTACTGGCGGTCGGGACAGAAGATTATAGCCGCGGCGAGGCTGATTGGCAGGGACAAGAGGTTGTATCCCCTGTACATAACCAATTTCGGTTGCGGCCCGGACGCTTTTATACTGAAACATTTTGAGAAGGAATTGTCCCACAAGCCGCAGTTGACGATAGAGATAGACGAGCACAGTGCGGACGCCGGTGTCATAACGCGCTGTGAGGCCTACCTCGACAGCCTGAAGAACGTCAGGAAGGAAGCCAAGCATTCACACACCCCGCCGGTCACGACCAGTATAGCGTCAGGCGTGAAGATCAAGCGCAAGGTGTTTATCCCGCATATGGACGACCATGTGCACATTATAGCCGCCGCGATGACTCATTGCGGCGTGGAGGCCGAGGCGCTGCCGATGCCGGACAAGGAAAGTCTGGATATAGGCCGGAAATTTACCTCCGGCAAGGAGTGCTATCCCGCCATACTTACCACGGGCGATATCGTGAAGAAGGCCAAAAGCAAGGACTTTGACCGGGAGCACAGCGCATTCTTCATGGCTACGGCCTACGGTCCATGCCGTTTCGGACAATATAACAAATTCCACCGTATGGTGCTTGACGAGATTGGCTTAAAAGATGTGCCCATAATCACCCTCGACCAGGACAAGGACTACCAGGAAAACACTGAATCTCTGGGAACGAATTTCAGGAAACTGTCATGGCAGGGTATTCTGCTGGTCGACTACTTACAGAGGATGTTGAGAGAGATACGGCCCTACGAGATAAACAAGGGACAGACTGACGCCGTGTACAACCATTACGTGCAAAAGGGCGCCGGGTCGATTAAGAAGGGCAAGGACGTCCTCAGGGTGGCGCAGCATGGAAGAGACGCATTCCTGAACATACGGGTAGACCGGAGTGTACGGAAGCCGCTGATAGGTATTATAGGAGAGGTGTACGTGCGGAGCTGCGATTATTCCAACAGCTTCGTCGCGCAGCGTATTGAGGGGCTTGGCGGTGAGGTCGTACTGCCTCCGTTTGAGGAGTGGATAAACTATATAGGATACTGCAGGCGTGAAGACTGCGTCAGGGAGCGAAGGTGGGGCGCTTATTTTACGGAGCTGCTGACCGACTTGATACAGCGGTGGCAGGCCTTCAAGAGGGCGAGGCCGTTCCGGGGGCACATCAGACACTTCTACAGGGAGGCACCGTCCTGGGACGTCATCCAGAAGGGGAAAAAATACATTCATCCGTCCTTCAGGGGCGAAGGCATCCTCAGCATGGGCAGGGCGGTAGAGTATGCCGAGCATGGAATGGACGGCATAATAAACATGGTACCGTTCCACTGCATGCCCGGAACGGTCGTAAACGCCCTGCTTGAGAGGCTCCAGAAGGACCATGGCGGTATCCCCATCATAAAGATGGCCTTTGACGGCCAGGAAGAGACCAACGAGCAGACCCGCCTTGAGGCGTTCATGCATCAGGCCCACCAGAGGATGGAGTCAAAGCTGGGCAGTAACGGAGGTCACTAACGCGGTGCGTGGACGGTGTTGGAAATTTGGCGATAACATAAGCACCGACCATATCATAGCAGGCAAGTTCCTTAACACCTCGGACCCGGCAGTTCTGGCCGCTCACTGCATGGAAGACGCCCGCACTGAGTTCCCCACAGAGGCGCGGCCCGGTGACATAGTTGTGGCAGGTAACAACTTTGGCTGTGGCTCCTCTCGTGAGCACGCCCCCATTGCGCTGAAGGGCTGCGGGATAGGCGCCGTTATTGCGTCAACCTTTGCCCGTATATTTTTCCGAAACGCCATTAATATCGGACTCACAATCATAGAAAGCAACCAGGCCGCCGGTGAGGCAGAGGACGGGGACGATATAGAAATAGATATGGACAACAGCAAGATTATAAACCATACCCGCAGCAAGAGCTATAAGTTCCAGCCGTTCCCGCAGGAGATAAGAGACATAATCGCCTCGGGCGGCCTCATGGAGTATGTGAAAAAAAAGATGGGGAAGGCGTAGGGGCGCGTTGTCCGTCACAGTCTGGAAGCCCGCCTTCTACTTCCGCCCTTTTCTCCTGCTGTACAGAAACAGATATTCCTGCGCATAACCCGCGTACTGGCCGAAATACCCTTGGGCAAATTCGCGTATCACCTTGTTTGATGTGGGCCTGCCGTGGAAATAGATGTCCTGCATAACCCGTTTTATCCATGTGTCCACGGGGAATGCCTCGGTGAAACCGAGGGAAAACAGGAGGATGCAGTCGGCCACCTTGTCCCCGACGCCGGGGTTCTGCATGAGCAGTTCCTTGGCGTCGTGATACGGCAGTTCCCTGAGCGAGTCCAGGTACTGGTCGTTTAACGCCCGGCTGGCCTCGCGGACGTAGCGTGCCCTGAACCCAAGCCCCAGCCTCTTGAGGGCCTTTGTTTCCAGTCTGACGTGAGGGTCCGGAAAGGTATGGCCCTCGATACCGTCCAGGGCGGTCTTTTCGCCGAAGCGCCTCGCGATGCCTTCAATACAGGACCTTATTTTCGGGATGTTGGACGCCGAGGAGCATATGTACGAAACGAGACATTCCCAGGGGTCTTGCCTTATGATCCTGAGGCCGTGGTAGAGCCTGACGGCCTCCTTAATATGCCTGTCCCTGGTTATTGAGCCGAGTATCTCATCCAGAGACTCATCGAGCGAAAAGAAGCTTCTTATATACCCGGCGTCTACGCCCTTGTAGGCAAGCACCGCGCCCTTTTGCCGGGCCTTAAAGAATTTTTTTCCTGAATTTATATAGTACCAATCGCCGGCCTTCATCACCCTGAAGAACTGGCCGCACTCCAGGGTGTGCTGCAGGTTGAAATTCTTTGTCTTTATACGCTGAATTTTAGTTTTTTGCATACGGCCTTCGTCAGGTGTTAGTTAAGCCAATGGTATTAAACGGGATGCAACGTTTACCGGAGGACGTGACAGGGGCATCCGTAAGTGTATATGACAGCATAGCTTGCAACGACGAAAAACCATGACTCCTATAATGGTAAATTAAGGTGACGGTGGATAGTAAATTCAAAAAAATCTTAAGTCTGTTGATAAACGCCAATCATGTTGAGAGTATGAATCTTACATAGTTCTGCTTTTTCGTAAAGTCAATTCTTGGTGAAAGTGAAGAGATTTTCATTTTGACACCGCCGGGTTTTTTGTTATTCTCCTGACTCAATTTCTTAATACAGTTACCTACCTGATGATCAGTGCGGTATTGTTTGGGGCAGTTAGGAGTTCTTGTGTTTTTGGGGCCGGGCAGGAGTAAAGCAAGAGCACCAGGAGTGTAGCAGGAACGAATTAAACGTATCGCGAATTTCTGCCGTTAATCCTCATGTTTTGTGTCAGTCGCCGTGGGCTTTTTTTATTTCCTCCGGGGGATTGCGTGTCCGCAAGTTGTGAAAACATCTGGGAAGACGTGCTCAGTGATATTGAAGGGCGCGTAAGCCCGGCAACCTTCAATTTATGGTTCAGAAACGCAAAACTCCTGAGGCTGGATAAAGATGCCTGTACTATAGGCGTTTCCAATTCCTACGCTGCCGAGTGGCTTAAGAAACACTTCTCGGCCGTGGTCGGGAAGAGTCTGAGCGCCTCGCTGGATAGAGAGGTTGAGGTAAAGTTTTCGGTAGTTGAGACGAAACGGCCGGACCCAAAGAGAGATGTGCCCAGGAAAGACGCCAGGAAGGAAAAGGAAGCATGTAAGAAAGCTTCCACTTCTTATGTCGCCACGGGGAAGGTCTTAAGGCTTGAGGAATTTGTTGTAGGCCCGTCAAACCAGCTGGCCTATATGTCTGCGCTTGAGATGTTGCGAGAGCCCGCCCCATCGTTCAACACCCTGTTTATTTATGGTTCCGTGGGTCTGGGCAAGACGCACATACTTCAAGGTATATATAACCGTGTCAATGAGAACGGGCACGCGGATAAGGCCATCTACAGGCCCGCCGAACACTGGACGAACGAATACATCTCGGCCATTAAAAAAAGGTGTGTGGAAAGCTTCAGGAATAAGTACAGACGTGCGGACGTGTTGCTGATAGACGACGTGCATTTCCTTTCAAACAAGAGCGGCATCCAGGAAGAATTTCTTCACACGTTCAATACGCTCTATCACTCGGCAAAGAGGATTATCTTCGCAAGCGACGCCCATCCCAAATTGATAAAGAAACTTAAACAGAGCCTTGCCAGCCGCATGATGTCGGGTATGGTCGCTGAGATACACCCACCGGATTATGAGACTTCGGTGGCCATACTGAGGGCAAAGGCCGGAGCGAGTGGGAAGGAGATGCCGGCGGAGGTGCTGGGCTATATGGCAGAAAGACTGCAAAACAGGAGTGTGAGAGAGTTCGAGAGCGCACTCACGGTCGTTACTGCGGTGGCAGAGGCCTACAGAAAGAAGGTAAACATTTCATTGGTGAGAGATGTCTTTTGCGGTATGTCGTCTGCCAGGCCAAAGAAGGTAAGAATAGAAGACATAGAGAAGTGTGTGGCCGAGCATTTCCAGATCGGCAACGAGGAACTGCGTTCCTCTAAAAAGAAGAGGTCTCAGATATTGCCCATTCATCTGTGTTGTTACCTGGCCAGGCTCCACACCGCCGCCTCGTACCAGGAGATAGGATGCCATTTTGGTAACAGGCGCCACAGTACCTGTATGTCCGCCATCAAAAAGATAAAGGCAAGACTGAAGGAAGACAAAGAACTTCGTGAACTTGTGGAAAACCTTTCAGAGGCGATAAGACCGGGTTCCTCGCGAAGCGCCCTCAACGTGGCCGGTAATTAGGTGGGAATATACAGGCCGATACTCCGCACCGATAATGTAGATACCACATTCATGGGGTTTATGTAGCCCAACGTTGTAGCCGTACCAGAGGCCGACCTGCCTGAAGAAGTGCTGCCAGATGCCTATGCGTACCTTTGGTTAGTGTTAAAGTATACCGGGATAGAGGGAGACTGCGGTCCTTGGCCACACCAGAACGACTCCTGCAACTAAAAAACGCAATACAGCGGCGGAAACTGGACGGCCTCATCGTAAGCAATATAAAGAACGTCCAATACCTCAGCGGTTTTAGCGGTTCAGAAGGAACGATGCTCATCACCGGTGAGCAGGACATATTGGTTACAGACTCCAGATATAGTGAGCAGGTTCAGGAAGAGTGTAGTGGCAAGATAAGTTTGGTAGAGAGAAAACGGGACGCGATAAAGGCCCTGACCAGCCTGATAAAACGTCTAAAACTGCGTGTGCTGGGTTTCGAGGCCAACACTGTGACGTATTCGCAGTACAGTGAACTAAAGGCCGCCCTGGACCGAAGGAAGCTGGTGGACACAAAGGGAATGGTAGAGCGTCTGAGGGAGGTAAAAGACGGTGAAGAGATAAAGAGGATTAGAAAGACCCTTAAGATAGCCGAGACGGCTTTTGAGTCTTTAAAGAGGAGTGTGAGGCCGGGTATGACTGAAAGGCAGCTGGCTGACACCCTGGAGTTGTCCATGAAGGAGGGGGGTGCGGCCGGCCCGTCCTTCAGGACTATAGTTGCCGCAGGCAAGCACTCGTCCCAGCCCCATGCGCCTTTGACCGAAATGAAGGTAGGCCATGAGGACATGGTGCTTGTTGACTGGGGCGCATCGTGGCAGGCCTATAATTCTGACTTGACAAGGGTGATATTCATAAATAGAATCGACGCAAAGAGAAAAGAGATTTACAACATCGTGCTGGATGCTCAAAAGAGGGCAATAGACAGGATCAAAGGTGGGGCAAGCGCCAGGGATGTAGACCTGGCTGCCAGGTCGTATATAGAGAAGAAGGGCTATGGCAATAATTTCAGACATGGCCTGGGCCACGGAATAGGGCTTGAGGTCCATGAGGGTCCGAGGCTCAGCCGTGCCAACAGAAGACTGCTGAAGGAAGGCATGGTGATTACGGTTGAACCCGGTATCTACATCCCGCATTGGGGTGGTGTGAGAATAGAAGACATGGTTCTGGTTGAAGAAGACGGATGTGAGGTTCTGAGCCGTGTCTCCAGGGATCTTGACGAGGCCGTAGTTTGAGACATCCTTGTCCTCCAAACGAACCGGCTTTCGAAAAATTTTTCTAGAATGGTATTACGCATGAAAAGCGTCCAGCGGTATGAAGAGGCCACTTAAAAAAATGAGTAGCACAATGGACAAGGTCAAAGAGCTCATCTCACTGATGAACGCCCATGACCTTACCGAGATAGAGATTCAAGAGGATGCGCTGAGGGTAAAGGTGAAAAAGGCCGATGGCGGCTTCCAGCACATGGTCGTACCTTCAGCGGGCAGTCTTCCGGCTCCGGCAGAGGCGGTGCAGAAGGCCCTTCCCCAAAAGGGTAATTTTGTAGAAATAAGTTCTCCGCTGGTTGGAACGTTTTACAGGGCGGCCACACCCGGAACGGAAGCCCATGTAGAGGTCGGCGATATGGTGGAAGCCGATACCGTTGTCTGTGTAATAGAGGCCATGAAGATAATAAACGAGATTAAGGCGGAAGCAATAGGAAAGGTGGTAGAGGTGTTGGTTGACGACGGTGCACCTGTTGAGTTTGGACAGCCACTTTTCCGAGTACTCCCGACTGCGTCCGTGGGGTAAAGGAAGGTTAGAATGTTTTCCCGAGTGTTAATCGCAAACAGAGGAGAGATAGCACTCCGGGTAATCAGGGCATGCAAAGAACTGGGTATAGAGACGGTAGCCGTCTGCTCAAAGGCGGATGAGGGGGCTCAATACCTGGAACTGGCCGACAGCACCGTGTGTATCGGCCCTTCACCGGCTGAACAGAGTTATCTTAACATACCCAGCATAATTAGTGCTGCGGAGATAACGGACGTAGAGGCCATCCATCCCGGTTACGGTTTTCTCGCAGAGTCAAGTCATTTCGCGGAGGTCTGCGAGTCCTCCAACATCACCTTCATTGGCCCCTCCGCAAAGACCATGAAAATCATGGGAGACAAAGCGCAGGCCAGGCAGGTGGCCATCAAGAACAAGATCCCTGTTTTACCCGGCAGCGAGTCTACCATAACGGGCCAGCAGGAAGCGCTGGACATAGCCCATAAGGTCGGATATCCGGTGCTGATAAAGGCCGCTGCAGGCGGCGGCGGCAGGGGGATAAGGATTGTTCACAACGACGCGAGCCTCGCGAGCTCTATGTTAACCGCCCAGCGAGAGGCCGAGACGGCCTTCAAGGACCCGTCACTTTACATAGAGAAGTTCATCGAGCATTCCTGTCACGTAGAGGTTCAGATACTTGCTGACCAGCACGGCAGCGTCATCCACCTCGGTGAGAGGGACTGCAGTCTCCAGCGCCGGCACCAAAAACTCCTGGAGGAGACACCGTCTCCGAGTATATCTCAGCAACAAAGGGCCGAACTCTACAAGGCCGCGGTCAGAATGGCAAAGGCCGTGAGTTATTCAAACGCTGGTACGGTAGAATTCCTGGTGGATAAGGATGGCGGGAAGTTCTATTTCATAGAAATGAACACCAGACTGCAGGTCGAGCACCCTGTTACCGAGATGGTCAGCGGAATAGACCTGGTGAAAGAACAGCTGAGAATCGCCTCCGGGGAGCAACTCGGATATAAACAAAAACAGATAGTGCTTAACGGCGTAGCCATTGAGTGCCGCATCTATGCGGAAGACCCGGATAACGGGTTCCGCCCGCAGCCCGGGAGGATCAGTGTATACAGCGTTCCGGGCGGAAACGGAGTAAGAGTAGATTCCCATGTGCACCAGGGGTACATGGTCCCTCCTTATTATGACTCCATGCTGGGTAAACTTATAGTACATCAGGGTACACGTGAAGAGGCAATCGCCTGTCTGAGACGCTCACTCAGTGAATACCACGTTGAGGGCGTAAAAACCACCATACCTCTGCACCTGAGAATATTAAACCACCCCAAGTACATTAACGCCGACGTATCCACAACGTTTGTAGAGAGCTTGATGGACGAGGAATAGACTCCCAGTCCCCGTCGCGGACCCATTTTTCACTTGACTATTTTCCGGGCTTTGCTAATATCTCTGCCCTTCCTTCTTTAAGATTTTCCAGTTAAAGAAGACTGATGTATGGGCCCTGCCCAATTGAATTTGAAAGGAGAGGTATACATGTTCGGGCGATTTACAACATTCCTTTTGGCCGCCCTGGTGGGTATGTTCCTGATACTTGCGCCCGCGTCTACGGTTGAGGCCGCCAAGCAAAAGTATAAGTACACCGGTAACAAGGGCTGTAAGTGCCACCTCTCTCCCGGAGTCTGGGAGGGGGACGAGTGGAAGCAGATAGGACACTCCAAGGCGTTCAAGAGCCTCAAGACAAAAGAAGAGCAGGAGGACCCAAAGTGCCTCAAGTGCCATGCCACCGGCTATGGCGGAAAATTTAAGAACCCAAAACTGAAATATCTCAAGAACGTTACCTGTGAGGCCTGTCATGGTCCGGGAGAAGGTTATGCGAATGTAAAGAACAAATTGGCTAAATCAGTGAAGAATTACTCAGAATTGAAAAAGAAGTATAAGCTCAAAGAGAAGGGTAAAAAGTCCTTTAACGAACTGCTGGAAAAGGACCCCATGATGGCCCGCAAGGTCCAGTACGACAAAGGACTTATAGTGGCCGGCATAAACAACGCATCCGGCAAGGTCAGAGACCAGTGCCTCGAGTGTCATTGGGAAGACCCCAACGACCCGGATAAATGTCCCAAGTGCGACAAGGACGAAGACGGCAAGCCCATTGCCATGGACTTCAAAAAGTACTTCAAGAAGGACGACCACAGGGACCTTGATGCCGTAGATGAAGTCAGAAAGAAGATGAGCGGCGGCGACAAGGCGAAGTGGAAGGGGTATCTCGAGAGAGACCCGATGCTCGACAAGCCGTTAAAGCCGGAGGCGAAGAAGAAAAAGAAGAAGAAGAAAAAGAAGAAGAAATAGTGGCAGTAATCCTGACAATTGTAGCCGCAACACGAGACCCAAGTATTGCGGGAGGACATAGAGGAGGGTGAATGTGATGTCTGAGAGAAAGCGAGCGCATGCCTTTAGACCTATCGAACGTCTATGGATTCCGCTCGCTTTCTTCCTTATAGTAGTAATGTCCTTCAGCGGCAGCCTTCTCAGGGCACAGGAGATTGAAGACTGTATGGAGTGTCACGGCGACCCCGAGAAGTGCGGCAAGGCTGCAAGCATAGACAGGGAGACCGGCGAGATTAAGGTTGTAGACATGCTGGTGGACGAGGACGCGTTTATGCAGTCTGCCCACGGCCTCTCAGAGGAAGGTTTCGTGTGTATCGACTGCCACCAGGACCTCGACGGCGTCTACGGTGAACATTACCCGCTTCTGGATAGGGTAGACTGTATAACCTTCTGTCACGACGACCCTGCCGAAGAATTCCTCGAAAGCACCCACGTGGAACATATGGAGGAGGAGGAAAAGACCCCTCCAAAGTGTACTGACTGTCACATGGGCAGGAATTCAGCCAGAGAAACCCCGGTCGCAGACGACACGTTCCACAGAGCCCATGTAAACAAGACGTGCGGCGGATGCCACGAGGATTATCTCTATACCTACTGTATGAACTTGCACGGCCAGCTTTCCTCGCTGGGCGTCTGCAATACGGACGTGCCGAACTGTTACGACTGCCACAGCGGGCACGACATCCTCAAGTCCGATGACCCTGACTCCAAGGTTGGCGCGAACAACAAGGTTGAGACGTGCGGAGAGTGTCACAAGGGTGCGGGTAAGAATTTCGTGAAACATATAGCGCATCCGGGCTTTAAGACGCGCAATCTCTACGCCGAGCTTTACGGGATATATAAGGAAAAGGGTTTGTTCGGCGTCTTGGCCGAGCCGCAGGCTTATCTGGCGCTGGTATTCGTGGCGTACATAGGAATAATCTGCCAGTCCTTTTCCATGTTTGGCGGCCATGCGTTTCTGATGTGGGTCAGAATGCTTTTAGATGAGAGAAAAGGTGATGGCGGCCATGACCACTGAGGGTAAACTATATAAGAGGTTCACCCCGTTTCACAGGGTAACCCACTTTTTGCTGATTATAAGCTTTTTTGGCCTGGTATTAACCGGGATGCCTTTGGCCTTTCAAGACCAGGCATGGGCGCGTTGGCTGTATGAAGCCATGGGCGGCTATCCCACCGCCAGTTACATACATCGCATCTGCGCCGGGATGACGTTTCTCTGCGCCTTCATGCATTTTGCATATTGCTCGTACCTTGTATTTGTGAGGGGACACGGGGCAAGTATCGTCTGGGGCGCTGACGCCATCATGTTGCAGCCCAAGGACGTGAAGGACGTTGTTACGGACATAAAATGGCTGTTGGGTTTTGGCCCTCATCCCGCGTATGACAGATGGATATGGTGGGAAAAGTTTGAGTATTTATCTCTCCTGTGGGGTACGATAGTGATGGCCCTGACGGGCTTAATGCTCTGGTTTCCAACGACATTCTCAATAATAATGCCGGGCTGGGCCATAGATATGGGCCTGGTAGCCCATAGATATGAGGCGATCCTGGCAGCAGGATTCGTATTTACCATACATTTTATCCATACACACCTGCTTCCGGAGAAGGTGCCTGTTGACGAAGCAATGTTTACCGGTATCATAAGCGAAGAAGAGATGTTACACGAGAGGCCGCTTCACTATAAAAGACTTAAGGAGGCCAATCTGCTTCAACGGTACGAGACAGTGCCGAACGTGCCTCTTTCCATAATATCAAAGATAATTGCCGTGCCTTTACTATTACTGGGGCTGATTTTGATCAGTCTGATGTTCTCCTCGCTGCTCCTGAGTCTTATCTAACGGCTATGAACGGACATGGGGCGGAAAATGCGGGGAGGCAGGGACGGCCTGTTTCGTAAACACTTGTCTTGTCTCCACTTGAGTCTGAGCGCATTGTGGCGTTTCACCGGCTCAGGCCAAAAATCTGAAAAAAAAAGATTGATTTGGTATTTTCAGTGCGTATAATGTTTGTTCACCTGAGCTGGCGAGTGTTGCCAGCCAACTGCCTGAAGTATAGTATAGTTAAGTTAATTAGAAGGGGGGTGGAAGAGTGAAGAGATTTGCTGTAACAGCCCTGGGAATATTCATCGTCTTCTGTTTTGTAACTACACAAACCACTCTGGCGGAAGAGGCTGCCAAGGCGGAAGAGGCTGCCAAGACGGGCAAGCCTTGCCCGATGAACAAGATAGTCAAAAAGTTCTGGTGCGAGGCGTGCGGGGAAGTTAGCGAATATACTGACTGCTCGAACCAGGAGTATATGTGGAACAGTGCAGAGCATGACGCGAAGGAGAACAATCCTCACGCAAACCTGTCTGAGACATGGGCATGTCAGACTGCAGGTTATTACTGTATACAATGCGGTAAGTGTTTTCCAAGACCCGGTATCTGTTCCGATTGTGACGACGATACCGAGAGCAGGAAAAGTCTTGCAAAGGTACTGTTCAAATGTCCTAAAGGTCATGAGCAAGACGAGCCGGGCGCCGGCTTTAAGTTGAGAGAAGGTGCTTACGAAGAGGAGATGCAAGACGCCGGTAATTGCCCGGAGTGTGGGGAGCGTCTGGCGATGGTTTGCGCGAAATCCGGAACCTGCCCGCATACTAAGTAGTAGTTTTTTTTAGTTTTCGTTTATTGAGGAGGGTTCGGTAGATGAGAAGAAACTCGCTGTATTGTAGTATGGTAGGTGCCGCTGTACTCTCCTTGGCACTTATCTTCATTCAAACCGCTAACGCGGGTTATATTCAAGGAACTCACGTTAAGACAGAACTACCCTCACCATTCAGCATTGCTATTTCATCTGACGGAAGTAATCTCGCAGTTTCAAACCAGTCAGGTCATAGTGTTACCTTTATCGACGCAAAAGGGTATAAGGTAACTGGTGAGGTAGCCGTACATGACCAGCCGGAGGCCGCGGTCTTCTCGCTGGACGGCAAAACGCTTTACGTCTGTAACGCCGAGTCCGACAGCGTCTCTGTGATTGACGTCGCTTCAAAGAAAGAGACAAAGGAGATCAAGGTTGGTGACTGGCCTTGCAACATCAGGCTCAGCAAGGATGGTTCCAAGGCTTATGTCTGCTGCTCCGGCAACATGTGGGATAAGATTGACATCATCGACATCACCCGCCAGGAAAAGGTAGGCTCGATTGAATTATCTAATTATGGTCCGAGGGACATTGCCATATCACCTGACGGCTGCACGGGTGCTGTAATCTGTGACACCGCCGGTTCTATCAACAGGACGGTTGACTTCATAGACCTGTCTACGAACACGATCATTGAATCAAGGTCAATCCGCCACAGCGCAAACCTCAGGGGCATAGTTTATTCTCCTGACGGTCAGTACGTCGCTGTCACCTACATGAAGCCGAAGAACTGGCTGCCCGTCTGCGAGGCCGAGAACGGTGAGGTGTTTACCAACAACCTGGCCGTCCTTGAGACCAGGCCGGGCGGTAAGCTGGCTCAACTCCCGCTGGACGAGCTGAACAATTACGACGGGAATCCTTATGGTCTTGTTATCGGCCCGCAGGGTAAGTATCTCTACATCGCCGTACGCGGCATGCACAGGGTTACTATCCTGGACTTTGGTAAGATTAGAGAGATCATGGTCAGCAACACCCAGCAGCAGCTTGACGGCTACACCAGTGACCTGGATTTTGTCAATCACTACCTGGTGCAGAGGGTCCCTGTAGGTCTTGGACCCACTCAGCTGGCACTTTCCCCCGATGGAAAGTACTGCTACGTTTGCAATTACTTCTCAAACAACGTGTCAGTTATAAGGACTCCGTTATAAGGATTACAAGGGATTGAATCCTTGAAGCTGAATCGATATTGGCTTTATAGGAAAAGGAGGGAGATTCAGGATGCATAAAACGTTCGTATTTCTTGCGATGGCCGCCTTTGTGGTCTTTGGCATAGCAACCGCTGACGTATCCACAGCGGGTGAAGCCAAGGTTGTGGCCACCATACAGACGGGGCCGGAGTGGACACCCCCCGAGAGAGGTGAGCCGTT
>JAMXCW010000014.1:0-4256 GCA_024451685.1 Candidatus Bathyanammoxibius amoris
CTAACTCCCAAATCATTTTGTCATAAGTAGTAATAGCTTTAAAATCCTTTAAGCCTGATAACGATTCTACAAAGTTGGCATAAGAAATCACTTTAGAAGAGGTCTCCTTAGGTCTTATAATCTGCTTCCTGTATTCCTCATTAAGGTCTCTTTTGAATCCTTCTTTTAACGATTCCATTATTAACTTAGTATAAGATATATTAACTTCTTCTCCAGAAGTAGACATCTCTTTCATGTCGTATTCGCCTAATGCAATTCTTCCTTCACCACTAAAATAAGCATCCTCTTGTTCGAACTGGAGCAAACCGATAGTGGCCTCAAATAAGTCTCTTTTTCCTTTCCTCTTTGATATTACTGTAAAGCGATCGCAAATTTGTGAGACAGCGAGTAACCCTATTCCTATCTTACCTATAATAGGTCTTTTTATACCCCGATAGTCTATATATTTAGCTCTGTTAGCTCTTTTTGTGCTGGACCCAATTCTGTGTAATATTTTTTCAAATTCCTTTGAAGACATTCCCCTTCCATTATCCTCACACGTAAATACATCAAAATAAGGGGCATTTGTAGTTATCCTTACCCATGTTGCACAAGCATCGAAGGCGTTGCTTACAATCTCCTTTATTGCATTAGCGGGAGTTCGATATATACCTCTTCCAATGTCCGCTAATATTTTCTTGGAAACGTATATGTGTTTCTTTGCCAATGTTTATTGCCCCTTACGCTTTTCTTGCTTCAGTATTAAGTGCTTATTGTACTCAACTCAGCCATTAGTCACATGCCCAAAAGTATTTACACGTTTGTGATTCTAGGTGTGCCTAGAAGTAGTGTCAAGTCTTTTTAGACTTTGGGTGTGAAATCGGTATAATGAATGAAATTGGACGTGAAAAGGCATGAATAGAGGAGGCCGGCAAATAATTTGAAGATAGCCATATCGGGTAAAGGGGGTGTGGGTAAGACGACGCTCGCCGCGGCGATGGCGTGGCTCTTTGCCCACGAGAACGGCAAGAAGGTGCTGGCCATAGACGCGGACCCCGCACCCAACCTCGCCCTGGCCCTGGGTATAGAAAAACACGAGGACATCGTCCCTATGGTCGAGATGAAAGAACTGATAAAAGAACGCACGGGTTCCACGTCCGAGGAGTACGGCAAATTCTTTAAGCTCAACCCCACGGTGTCTGACCTGCCCGAACGGCTGTGGGTTGAAAGGGAGGGCGTGCGCCTGATGGTGCTGGGCGCCATCCAGCGCGGGGGCGGCGGGTGCGCCTGCCCCGAAGGGGTATTCCTGCGGTCTATGATAAATCACGTCGTGTTGCAGAGGGATGAGGTGGCCGTTATAGACATGGAGGCCGGGGTGGAGCACCTGGGCCGGGCCAGCGTCAAGGGCGTGAACGCACTGATAGTGGTGGTTGAACCGACCCTGCCCAGCGTGGAGACCGCCCGCCGCATAAAGAAACTCGCCGGCGACATCGGACTTAAATCCGTGTACGCCGTGGGCAGCAAGGTTCAGGGCAAAGAGCACCGGGAATTTATAGAGAAGCGCCTCGAGGGTATACCCGTCCTGGGGTTCATCCCGTATAACCCCAGGATACCCGAGGCCGGCCTCAAGGGTATACCCGTGGTGGAAGACGGGCAGCTTATGGAAGATGTGAAGGGGATTATAGAACGCCTGCAGGCGGAACTGGGTATCACGTCATGATTAAAGACGCCATCGCCAAACTGGTAGAGGGAACAGATCTTACCGAGAAAGAGACCACCGCCGGTATGGAAGACATCATATCCGGCAGCGCGACGCCGGCCCAGATAGCCTCGTTCCTGACCGCCCTTAAGATGAAGGGTGAGACGGCGGACGAGCTCACGGGGCTTGCGCGGGTGATGAGGAGTGAGGCCGCCCCGCTGGAGATAGACGACCCGGTGGTGGACACCTGCGGCACCGGCGGAGACAGCAAGGGTACGTTCAACATCTCAACCGCCGCGGCCTTCGTGGTAGCGGGAGCAGGACTTCGTGTGGCAAAACACGGGAACAGGGCGTCCACCAGCAACACGGGAAGCGCCGACGTCCTGAAGGCCCTGGGGGTAAATCTGGATGCCGGCCCTGAGACCGTTATCCGGTGCATCAGGGAGGCGAGCATAGGGTTTATCTTCGCCCCGCTCTTCCACAGCTCGATGAAATTCGCCCGCGAGCCGAGACGCGAGCTGGGTTTCCGTACGGCCTTCAATCTCCTCGGCCCTCTTACAAACCCCGCGAAGAACAGCCGCCCCCTGATAGGCGTATACAAGGAGGACCTGACACAACTGCTGGCCCACGTGCTTCGGAACCTTGGGACGGAGCGCGCCATGGTGGTCCACGGGCTTGACGGGCTGGACGAGATAACCACCTCAGACAGAACAAATATAACGGAACTCAAGGAGGGTAAGATAACCAGCTATTACATCCAGCCTGAAGAGTATGGGATAAAGAGGTCGGGACACGAAGAGCTTGCGGCAAAGGACGTTGAGGAAAGCGCACAGGCCATAAAGGACGTCCTTGACGGCCACGAGGGGGCGAAGCGTGACGTGGTCCTGCTTAACGCCGCCGCCGCCATCACGGTGGGCGGGGCCGCAAAAGACATGAAAGATGGCCTGCCACTGGCTGAACAGTCTATAGACTCAGGCCGCGCCAAAGACTCCCTCAGAAGGCTTGTCGAGATAAGCCGCCAGACAACCTAGCCTACGAGTGCCGGGTCTTCAAAATCATTTTAGAACTGTATCAGCGAGAAGATGTCATGGTCCCCAAGGGCCTTTCGGCCATTGAGAAAGGTGAGTTCGAGCAGGAAGGCGCAGCCGACTATATTGCCGCCCATTGATTCCACCAGCTTGCAGCAGGCGCCCATGGTGCCGCCAGTGGCAAGGACGTCGTCCACCATCAGCACCTCCTGTCCCGGCTTTATGGCGTCTTCGTGTATCTCTACGGTGTCAGTGCCGTACTCCAGCTCATACGTCATGTTTTTTGTTTTGTATGGAAGTTTACCCGGTTTCCTGACGGGTACAAATCCTGCATTGAGATTGAGGGCAATGGGGGGCCCTATTATAAAACCCCTGGCCTCCGCCGCCACCACTACCGAGATACGGTCGTCTTTATAGTGCTCAGAGAGCTTGTCCACGGCCGTCTTAAGCCCCCGGGGATCGTACAGGAGCGGGGTGATGTCCTTGAACACGATGCCTTTCTTGGGAAAATCGGGGACGTCTCTGATAAGTGATTTAAGATTCTCTATAGTCAAAATATCTATTTCTCCTTTAATGCAGGGTCCTTGGAGAGCCGGTAAAAAAGCGGTACCGACGGGTTACCGCTGATTCGAGAGATACGTATCTTTTGAAACCCCTGAAAAACTCTTGAACAATTATCATTCTGAGGGAGCGGAAACGTGGCAGCCTGCCTGAGGCGGACCACTCTACATGCTCAGAATGATATATGGTATTTGTGGACTTTTGCGGAGTTCTCCTATTACTTCTCCCGCGCGAGCATGCCGTGGAGTTTATGCAGGGCGTCTCTCTCTATCTGCCGTACACGCTCACGGCTGAGGTGCAGCCCCTTGCCTATATCCTTCAAGGTCATCGGCTTATCCATATCGAGCCCGAAGCGTTTTCTTATTACTTCCGCCTCTCTCGGCCCGATAGAGGCCAGGAGGTTCTCAACCCTTTCCCTCTCAAAGGCCTCGATAACCTCTTCTTCCGGGGTCTTGACGCGCTGGTCTGCAATACCGTCTATCAGGGTCCAAACGCTGTCAAGGTTTGTGGCCGTCGGGCCTTGAGGCCCTACTGTCTCATTGAGTGTGTCTTGCTCCCGGCCGGCCTTTTCTTTCCGCGCCGGCATGCGGCGCCTTTCGGCTTTATAGGCAGGAATTCGAATGGTTCTGCTTGTGTTGGTAAGGGCTCGCTTTATCGACTGCCGGATCCAGCATGTCGCATATGTGCTAAAGCGGTAACCGGCCTTATAGTCGTATCCCTCAACTGCCCGGAGGAGCCCCACATTGCCGTCTTCTATAAGGTCGAGGAAGGGGACCCCGTTGTTGAGGTAATGCTTGGCGATGCTTACCACTAGCCGGAGATTAGCCCTTATGAGTCTTTCTCTGGCCTCTTGGTCGCCGCCGTCTGACCTGCGTGCCAGTTCCTTCTCCTCTTCAGGGGAGAGCAGCTTTACCTTGCTAATCTCCTTCAGGTATAACTGGAGGTCCGTCTCCGCCTGCGGCATCGGGTTTCTCCTTGCCTGAAAGGTC
>JAMXCW010000014.1:4356-56212 GCA_024451685.1 Candidatus Bathyanammoxibius amoris
TTCAGGAAGAGGTCCCTCGGTCTCTTTAGCTTCCCGCAGGGTCTCCTCCCCCGGCCCTTCTCCCTTTTCAGTGGTTTCGGGTTTCTCCTTGCCTGAAAGGTCTTCAGGAAGAGGTCCCTCGGTCTCTTTAGCTTCCCGCAGGGTCTCCTCCCCCGGCCCTTCTCCCTTTTCAGTGGTTTTAGAGACCTGTTTAATACTCAGACCCAGTTTTCTTGCAGGAGCGTCAAGCCGTATTACCTTTACTTCTACTTCGTCGCCTATGGATATTAGCTCACTGGGGTCGCTCACTTTTTTATCAGACATTTCTGAGACGTGAAGCAGCCCTTCAATTCCCTTTTCCAGTTCGACGAAGGCGCCAAAGTTGGTGAGCTTTGTGACCTTGCCACTTACTATACTCCCAACCTGATATTTATTCGGAATGTCACTCTCCCACGGGTCCTCTTCCAACTGCTTCACCCCGAGGGCTACACGCTTCTTTCCTTTATCTACCGACAAAACCACCGTCTCTATACTGTCACCCTTCTTGAGTACCTCCGCGGGATGGGCCACCTTTTTGGACCATGAAATGTCTGATACATGAAGGAGCCCGTCTATACCTTCTTCTATCTCTATAAAGGCGCCGTAGTTGGCCAGGTTTCTGACTGTACCCAAGATCCTCTTTCCAGGTGGAAATTTTTCTTCGATATGGTCCCAGGGATTTTCCTCGGTCTGCTTCATACTGAGGGATATCTCCTGTTTTTCCTTATTGATCTTCAGGACCAACACCTCCACCGTATCGTCTATCCCCACCATCTCGGAGGGATGGTTTATACGTCTCGTCCAGGACATTTCCGAGACATGTACCAGGCCTTCTATGCCGTCCTCCAGCTTGACGAAGGCCCCGTACGGCATTATGTTGACCACCTGTCCGTCAACCTTGGTCCCGACGGGGTATTGCTCCTCCACCTTCATCCAGGGGCTGTCCGTCTTTTGTTTGAGGCCCAGGGCGATCTTTTCTTTCTCCTTATCTACGTTAAGTATCCTCACCTCTATCTCCTGGCCTATAGAGACTATCTCTGAGGGATGATTTATGCGGCCCCAGCTCATGTCGGTAATGTGAAGAAGACCGTCCAAACCACCCAGGTCGACAAAGGCGCCGAAGTCGGCTATGTTCTTTACCATACCCTTACGAATGTCGCCTTCGCTTATCTCCGCCAGGAGCTGCTGTTTTTGCTCCTCCCGCTCCTCCTCCAGAAGCCTCCGGCGCGAAACGACTATGTTTTGTCTGGCCTCGTCTATCTTGAGTATCTTACAGGTCACTTCCTTCCCTATATACGCGGCTATGTCTCCGGGCGGCTTTATATCTATCTGAGAGGCGGGCAGGAAGACAGGTATGCCAAGGTCGACCAGGAGTCCACCTTTTATCTTTCTGGTAACTGTGCCGGTCACCACGTCGCCCTCGTTATATTTTGTGATAATCTTTTCCCAGCCTCTTATGCGGTCGGCCTTCCGCTTTGAGAGCTTTATCAACCCCGAGTCGTCTTCTACGGCCTCAAGGAGCACCTCTATCTCGTCTCCAACCTGCATTTCAGAGAGGTTGTCAAACTCGTCATTGGAGACAACACCCTCTGATTTGTACCCACAATCAACAATCACATCCGACGGGACAAAAGCAAGGACCTTTCCCTTAAGGATGGAACCTACCTCAAAATGCTTTATGGAATCGGCGTAGACCTTTTCCATGTCCTCTGACGGGTCGGTACCAATCGCCTCTTCAACCTCTCTATCAACCTCCGCCATGTCAATGTCATATTCCACCACTATGTCAAGTCTCTGCATTTATTCCCTTCTCTCAAGAAACAGAATTAACTTTTACTCTTCAGAAAACCCTGAAGCCTTAACATCCTTGATGATACTTCCTCCGCAAACTCTTCCGCAGAACCATCGCAATAAAGGACGGGGCCAAACGCCACCTTTACCGCGGGGCCAAACCTGAAAAGCTTCCTCGCCCTGGGCCAGACCTCAAAGGCGCCGTCAATTACCGCCGGCACCACCGGTGAGCCCGACCTCCTGGCTATTGACGCTATACCGGGATGAATCTCACCTATACTTCCGTCACTGGTCCGCGTCCCCTCCGGGAACAACAATACGATATTGCCCCTTTTTAAACGCCTTATCGCCTCCTTCATGGCTCCGACGTCAACCCCGCTGTCATTCAGGGGAAAGGCGTTAAGGGACAATATCAACCAACGGAACAAAATAAACTTATGGAAGAGCGAACGCCTCGCCATTATATGAATCTGACGATTCAGCCCAACACCTATAAGCAGGGGGTCTACGTAACTCTGGTGATTACACACTATTAAAACCCCGCCGCTGCAAGGCACGTTCTCCCTGCCGAAAGACCTGTACCGCCAGAAGGCAGAAAAAACAAGCTGGGACAATATGCGCAAGAAACCATACCATATAGCCCTTATGACTTCCACGTATAATCTGTATTCTACTTGAGGGCTAAATTTTTTTCAACAACCGTTCCACAACTTCTTCCACACTCAGCCCCGTGGTGTCGAGGCTGATAAAGTCCGGCCCGCTGCGCAAGGGTGATGCCTCGCGGGTACTGTCCCGCCGGTCTCTTTGTTTTATGTCCTCCAGTATCCCTTCGTAGCTAAGCCCTGTATTGTCGGGGCCCAGCTCTACGTAACGCCGCCTGGCCCTCTCTTCCGGCCGGGCATCGAGATAAAACTTGCGGTCGGCGTCGGGGAATACGACGGTGCCTGTGTCCCTGCCCTCAGCCACCGCATCCACACCCGCCGCCGCAGCTCTCTGTAATCCTACAAGGGGCTCCCTTACCTTCGCAAGGCTTGCTATGAAATGGACTTCTCCCGTTACCTCAGGGCTCCTTATCTCTCTGGTTACGTCTTCACCGTCTACAAGGACGCGGAGGCCCTCCCGGCCATCTTCTATCCTTATATCCGTCTTTTTTACCAGTTCGCAGAGTCTCTTCTCATCCCTGAGGTCAGCACCGGCCTTGATGGCCTTCCAGGTAAAGGCCCTGTAGAAGGCACCTGTATCTATATATCGGTAGTTCAGCCGCTTTGCCAGGGCCCTGGCGACGGTACTCTTGCCAGAACCCGCAGGGCCGTCCATAGTAATAATCAACCGTCCACCTACCCGTTGTAAAGGTTCCAGGCGGGCCGCACAATCTAGCAAAAGGTCATGACCATTTCAATGGTTTTTTAGGGCTACGGGGTGCGCACCGTACCACCGCCCGCCCCATGACCACTTAGCGTCTGGCCCTCTTTCTCGTCCACCACTCTGTCGTCAGGGCGCCGATGACTATCATAAAAAAGACCCAGTTGTCCCACAGAGTGTACGTCCTGCGCCCCAGAAGTCTCATCACTTCCGGATTCTCCAGTCGTAAAGACTTATGGACGTCAGACACGGGGAGTCTGAAAAACTTCCCGCCCGATGCCTCGGCTATCTTTTCCAGAACGGCCTCGTCCGCCTGCAGCTCACGGAACTCTTCCATCCTGGAGATGACGCCGAAAAGGGCCGACGCCTCACCTAATAATTCATCAGCGCCGGCTTTTGCCCTTACGGCCTTTACCTGTACCCTGTAGAACCCTGCGGGAAGGTCCTTGCAGGAAAAACAGCCCAGGCCACGAGAATCCGAGTCCAGGGTCTTTTCAAGGACCTTTTCCCCGGTCTCAGCGTTTATAATCTCCAGGTCTATCCGAGCGCCGGCAACGGGCTTATAGTCCCTTCCAAGTACCTCGGCCTTCAGGTGTACCTCTTCCCCCGGCAGGTACTCTTCCTTCTGTGGGGCGATACGAACCAGATTAAGCTCCGGGTCCCTGACAAGCCACCTGACTGCGTTATTCCAGAATTTCATGTAATGCCTGTTGCTGCCCCCTCTGGCAATGGACAAGAAATTCCACCTCCAGGAGCCGTCGGCCAACATGGCCATGGTCCTCCCCTTGCCGACGTCCCTGACGGCCAGGACCGGTCTTTTATGCCCCGGATGCACGCCTAGAGTGACGGCCCCCTGCTTCTCACCGCCAATAACGTTACACCCGTCAAGTTCGGGAAATTCCTCCCACACACTCCTGTTCCTTGCCTCATCGTACTCAAGGGTTGTTATCGGATGGGTCATCCCCTGGGCGGTGAGAACGGGTCTAAAATCCTCAGCGTCTATGCGGTCTACGCCTTCATCCAGTTCCACAGGCAGGATGTCTTCAATAGGTGTGTGGTCGTACCCCCCGTGCGAAAAGGCAAGGTCGCCGCCCACCATTAGAAAACTCCCTCCGGTCTCCACAACGAACCTTTGAATATTGTCCATATAATATGAAAACCGCAGGTAAGCGGAATCATAAGGACGGTAATCAAAGTTCTGGAAGATCACCAGGTCAAAGCTGTCCAGGGCCTGAGTGAAGAGTTCATCCACGGGGAAAGGGATAAGGCTCAGTTCCCGGCTCGGTGCCGCCACAAGGTCGGTCGGGGTCCGCAGGATAAAGAAGGAGATAAGGTCTATGCTCGGATCTTTTTTGAGGACGCGCCTCAGAAAAAGCTCGTCCCAGGAGGGCCTGCCACAGAGGTGAAGCACCCTTATCTTGTCACGTATGACGTGCAGCAACACGCTGGCGGTATTGTTCTCAGAGACAAGCTCGTCGGCCAGCGGCGGCACGGCGACGGTGTAGAGGGTGTTGCCGGTAGAATACGGCATGGCCTTCATTGTAACAACGTACTCCTCCTTGCCGGGCACTACCTTTATCGGCCTGGATAGTATAATCTTGCCTCCCTCCTTCAGGGTTAGAGGCAGGGTAACGTTGTCATATCCTTTTACCCGAACGGTAACCTGTACGTTCCAAGGGTTCCGTATGAAGGCGAAGCTGTCTGCGACTACCTTTTTAATCGCTATGTCCTTATACTCTTCGGGGGGCGGCCCGAAGGTAAATACGGGTGCCGGTAATTGCTTCGCGAGTTTCTCCAGCTCCTCAAGTTTTTCTCCCGCTGGGACATCGCTTGAGTCTCGTCCGTCTGAAAACAGCAGTACGCCGCTCAGATGCCCGCCGCGATAGCGTTTTATAAGCCCCCTCAGAAGCGCGGCAATGTCCGTAGACCGGCCATCCAGGTTGATACCGCCTTCCACGTCGCTTCTCCTTATTTCCTCTAAAATCTTCTTATCGGGACCGGGGAAGCTAAGGCAGTCCACGTCAAAATCCCTCTCCAGGAGTTCAAAAAATTTCCTGTTGCTCCGGAGGAATTCCCTGACACTTTGAAACCTCTCACGCTGCCCGGCCTTTACGGCCATGCTCTTTGAATCGTCAAAAACGAGCGCCACTTTATTCTTTATCCGTGCCGTCTCCAGCTCCCAGACCTGGGGCTCAAGTATCATAGTTATGAGCGCGGCAGTCGCAACACACCTGAGGAAGATGACAAAAAGCTTAGTGCGGGCGGAGGGAATCCTGCGCAGGCCCATCCATGACATGACGATTATGGCCAGGCCCAGTATCAACACTACGGCCCTGAGCCACGGGTCCGTAACGCCGGCAAAGGTCAACGACCACTCATCCCCATGACCGGGGCCGGTAAGGAACGTTTTCAATAAATCAAGCACCCTACATCTGCCTCCTCAGGATGAACGGGAGGTGGACCTGGTCCTGTTTGTAGTCGCCGGTAAGTGCGTATAATATGATGTTGATCCCCAGCCGGAAGGCCATGGTACGCTGGCGCTCACCCCCGGGGAAGACCTCGTACTCCCAGTTCCCAAGGCCGTCTCTGGCCCAGGCGCCGCCGAGGTCGTTCTGCGAATATATCACGGCCGCGCGGCCTTCGAGGTTAAGCTCTTCGAGGTATGGGTTTACCATAAGCCTTCCACCCTGCCTGTTCACAAGATAGAAGGCCCTGTAGATGGTGTGTTCATCGGGTATTTTGGCAAGTTTTTTGCCGGGAAATATGGCGGCGAGTTCACGTCTCAGGGCCTTGTCGAAGCCGTAACCCGGCTTACCCGCATTGTCATCCACAAGCAGCATTCCGCCAAACTCCAGGTACCTCTTGAGGTTCTCCTTCTCCCTGGCGTTAAACGGCTCAAAGTCCTGGTCCCCGGCCATATATATAAACGGATAATTAAAGATGGCCCGGTCGTGGGGTTTAACGCCGTTAACGCTCAAGCTTGCCTCTACACTGGTCCTCTTTACCAGTTCCCAGACCAGCGCCCTTCCCGCCCTGGGCCGCGGGTTCCAGTTGCCGCCCCTGTACTCAAGCTGGGCGAAGACGAACCTGGACTTCCCGCCCATCGCAAATACACCGGGGGTAAATGCGTTGGAGGAAAGGTATAAGACACACAGACCCGACAAGAAAAATGTCGGACCGAGAAACCCCCTGTGCCTTATCGTTCCTACGACAGATTTTAACGTGCAAATCATTTACGGTCGGCTTCTGACTCCAGTCACTAAAATCATTAATTACCCCTTACCCGTACAAAGAACTCGTTAACATCATCGTAGCTGTCCTTGACAATATTAACAATCTTGCCGTCCAGGGCCCCTCCTGTTACTTGTTTATCAAGAATGTCTATCACCTTATCTTTTTTCAGGTGTTTCCGATATGGCCTATCCTCAGACAATGCCGTAAATACATCGCTGACGGCCATCACCCTGGACCCGACAGACATGTCGCTACCGGGGATGCGAAATGGATAACCCGTGCCGTCAAGTCTCTCATGATGATAGGCCGCCCACTTGCTCATCTCATCAAAACCCTTTATATTATTCAATATGTGAAAGGTATAAAAGGTATGCTGCTTGATGATGTCAAATTCTTGTTCCGTTAATTTTCCGGGTTTTTCGAGGATCTCGTCTGGTATCGAAAGCTTACCTACATCATGCAGCAACCCGGCAAGCGACATCATCAAGACCTCCGTCTCGGAGAATCCAAACATCCTGGCAGTTTTTGTGGCCACACTGGACACCCCGCGGGAATGTATCTGTGTAAATTTGCTTTTGTCATCGATAATCGTGGCAAACACCTCACCCAGGTTCATAAGCGTCTCAACGTCCACAACAACTTTGTCCTGTTCGGCTACGATTCTGTCCAGAAAATTATGGGCATTTGCCGGCGCAAGGTCCAGCCAGAAGGACTCTGCCAACGCCAATTTGTTAAAACAGTCCACCAAGTCCGGCCTAAAATACATTCCCCTGTAATTGTTAACACTTTCACAGACCCCCTTCTTTTGTTCAAGTACATACACGTCTTTCTCAAGCAATACATCAATACGGTCCGCCAGAAAGACCATACCGCTTAACAATGGTATCTCATGCTTGGACAAACCGGATGGATTCCCGCCCTCCCATTTGTCATGGTGAAATCTTACCACATGAGCTATCTCTTCCAGCGGGGGATAACTCATCAGCAGCCTGTATCCTCTCTCGGCGTGATCCGACCCTTCAACAACATCAAACTCTTCAAGTTTGCCCTTCTCTCCAAATGACGATATACCAGCGTCGTGGAGCAGACAAGCGTACAAGAGCACGGTTTTATCGCGTTTGCTTAAACCAAGCTCATCGGCAAGCTTTTGTGCAATTACCGCAACACGTGAATGGTGTTCCCCTATGCCTGAGACTGTAAACTCAAGCGCCCTCGAAAGCGCCAATATTACGGCGTTCTGGTCGATTGAAAACTTCATTTTTCAGCCCCCCTGCCTGTGGCATTAAATGAAATACGGCTGCAAGCAAACGGTCAAGGATTGTCCTCTTGTTTCTCCTTCACCGGTATATTTTCCACGGCCTTTCTCATAGCCTTTGCCACTTCCTTCGACTTTATAAGCACTGACGCCTCATTATTGGTCCTAAGGCCGCCGAAGGTCCAGTTGTGACTGCCGATGATGGTTATCTCGTCGTCGATTACCAGTAGCTTGTTATGGGTGGTGATATTATCCGTATCATAAACGACGTTTACACCGGCACTCTTAAGGAAATTGTAGGCATACTTGTTGTTCGCGTCGGGGTTGTCCTCCAGTATAACGCGTACGTCAACGCCCCTGTTCTTGGCGGCGATTAAGTCCCTCAACAAAAGGCTCTCTCCCCCGAACGGGTGGTTCACGCTGAGTTGCGACATGTACATCACGCAGAGGATTTTTTCCTTTGCGCCCGTTATGGCCTTGCGGACGACCTGAAAATAGTCCCTGTTAACAAGGGGTATAACGTCGTCCGCCGCCGCGGCACGGGAAGGGGGGAAAAGAAAGAGACTCGGGAGAAGCGACACCATCATAATGAGTAAAAACCTGCGTGAAATCATCGTCTAAGAGCCTCCTCTCCTCTCCTATGCGCCCTTACGTAACCCGGAAAAATCTCTGTCACCTCGACCGGTACAATCTCACCTGTAAGTTCTCGTGGTCCGGGAAACAGGGCCTTTATGTAACGCTCAGAATAGCCCGAGAGCATACCGTCGGAACGCTCTTCCTCCACAAGGACATCTATCGTCTTTCCCAGGAATCTTCTTTTATAGTCCAGCGCCAGTTCACTCTCTAACCCCTCGATTACGGCCTTTCTGGCCCTTATTACCTCAGCGGGGCCGGGACGGTCCTGCATACGTGCGGCCGGCGTGCCTTTTCTGGGGCTGAAGGGAAAGATGTGCATCCTGCTGAAACCTGCCTGACGGCAGACATTGAGGGTGTTTTCAAACTGTTCCGGCCCCTCGCCGGGGAAGCCCACCATAACGTCCGTAGAGAATGAGGGGTTGGTCAGCCTTGACCTGACTTTTTCTATGACGTCGAGATATTGCCCCGCGGTGTACCGCCGGTTCATCGTTTTTAGAATTTTGTCGTCACCGCTCTGAAGTGAGAGATGGAGGTGAGGGCATACCTTGCTCCCTTCACCGGCCATAAGGTCGATTAGCTCATCGGTCACCTCCGACGCCTCCAGGGAACTCAGTCTTATCCTGCGGATACCGTCAATCTCCCTCAATCCCCTCAGGACGTCAGTGACTGTGACGCCGTCCAGGTCACGGCCGTACGCGCCGAGGTGTATGCCCGTGAGAACAACCTCCCTGTAGCCGTTCCCGGCCAGCCTCCTCGCCTCTGACAGGACATCCTCCGGGGGTTTACTCCTGATAACGCTGCCTCTCAGCGCTGGAATGATACAGTAGGAGCAGTGCGCGTCGCAGCCGTCTTCTATCTTCAAAAATGCCCTGCTGTGGCCCTCGAACCTGCTGATACCCAGATCGGCGGGTGAATAGTCCTCGCCCATCTCCTCAAGCAGCGATTCCGTGAGGTCCTCTCTACAAATTACATCGTCCACGCCTTCTATACCCCTAAGAATCTCAGGGTCGGCCTTGGCATAACAACCCGTCACGATAACCTCGGCATCGTGTCCCAGGCGCACGGCCTTTCTTATCTCCCGTCTGGACTTCCCCTCGCTGGTCGACGTTACGGCGCAGGTATTGACCACGTAGAGGTCGGCGGGACTGTCCGAAGGCACCTCCCGGTAGCCCTTCCTGCCCAAAAAAACCTCACGCAGTACCTGGGTGTCATACTGGTTCGCCTTGCAGCCAAGCGTGATGAACGCACAGGTCTTCGGCAATTTCAAAAAACCTCCAGAAAAACAGAAAAATCACATTTTAACTGTATCAGAACGCTTGTATAAGCGTCAAGCTGGTAATATTAGGATAAACACACGCGCTAGTACTTGTAGCGGTTCGCTATGGGCATCCTGCGGTCCCTTCCAAGCGCCTTCGGGGTTATCTTTATTCCGGGGGCGGCCTGGCGGCGTTTGTACTCGTTCTTGTCAACCATGGCGATAACCCTCTTCACAACCTTTCTGTTATAACCCTTTGCTACGATCGCCTCGAAGCTCTTGTCATCCTCGACGTACGCCTTCAGTATGGGGTCCAGGACGTCAAACGGGGGCAGGGTGTCTGAGTCCTTCTGCCCCGGCCTCAACTCCGCCGACGGTTCTTTCTCAAGAACCCTTTTGGGGATTATTTCTTTATCCGAGTTCCGGAACCTCGCAAGTCTATAGACAAGGGTCTTGGGGACGTCCTTGAGCACGCCGAACCCCCCAACCATATCACCGTAAATAGTGCAGTACCCGCAGGAGACCTCGCTCTTGTTCCCCGTATTGAGCACGAGCGAGCCAAACTTGTTCGACAGGGCCATGAGAACGTTCCCCCTTATCCGCGCCTGTATGTTCTCCTCCGTCTTGTCCTCCCCGTAGCCCCTGAAGTGTCCCGTAAGGTTCCACAGATACTCATTGAACAATTTGTGTATTGGTATTGTCTTCAACATGATACCCAGGTTTCTCACCAGTTCCCCGACGTCCTCTCCGCTTTCCATCGAGGTATAGACCGACGGCATGAAAACGCCGCAGACGGCATCCCTGCCCAGCGCGTCTACCGCAATCGCGGCCGTCAATGAGGAGTCTATCCCGCCGCTTACACCGATGACCACCCTCTTAAGACCGTTCTTGACCAGATAATCCCTCAACCCCAGAACCAGGGCCCGGTACACCTCATCGAGGGGTTTCAGGTGGTCCCGGCTAATCTCAGGCAGAGGCGGTTTCCCCCGGCCGCTTATCACCTTCGATATGGCAACCGCTCCGCGTGTGGTGCTGGCCCCAACGGGCATCTTCAAATCAGCGGCCAGCAGCTCCTCCTCAAAGGCCCCGGCCAGGGCAACGCGTTTACCGTCACCGTCCATGATAAAACTCTGCCCGTCAAAGACCAGCTCGTCCTGCCCGCCGACCATATTCGCATAAGAGATAAACACCTTGCTGTCGAGGGACTGCTTGCGTATAACCTTTTCCCGTAATTTTATCTTGCCCGCATGATAGGGCGAGGAGTTTATGTTTACGATAAGCCCCGCGCCCTCACGGGCGAGCTTGGCGGTAGGGCCGTCCTCCTGCCAGACGTCCTCACAGATGTTGACCCCGAAGGCGACGCCGTCCATCACAAATACAGGCGTCTCCCTGCCCGGAGCAAAATACCGTTTCTCGTCAAAGACCCCGTAATTGGGCAGGAGTATCTTGTGGTAGACCTTTATGATTTTCTTGCCATATATTACCGCCGCGGCGTTATAGACATGATCACCGGCCCTATCCGCAAAACCTACAACCGCGACTATATCCTTCACCTTCTTAGCGAGGCCGGAGAGGGTTTTCTTGTTGTCCTGGACGAAACTGCGATTCAGCAGGAGGTCTTCGGGCGGGTATCCGCATACCGCCAGTTCGGGAAACGAGACGATATCCGCCCCGATGCGCCTCGCCTTCTCGACATATTCGAGTATTTTGCGCGAGTTTTCATCCAGATCACCGACGGTCACATTTATCTGCGCAATCGCGACCCTCAGTTCTTTCAGTTGCTTGTCTTTGCCTTTCATCGCCCCGTATTTTACCCACTCGGACGGTTAAAGGCCACTCCAAAGAATTGAGAAGCGGACGGTGTACATCCGCCTGAGAGGAGGGAGGGGATAAATGATGCATGACGCCGGGTGCGGAGACCTGTCGCTGGAAGGGCTGGTCAAATCAACGACCGTGAAAGTCTCAAATATCGCAGGGCTAAAGCCCTGCGGTACCCGCAGCACACCTAAATATGCTTAACATTAACCTACAACACGGGATTGCTTCGTCCACCTCAGGTGGACTCGCAATGACAGTTCGCTGCCACTGGGGGCTGCACCTACGACTCTTCTTCCTCTTCTTTCTTGCCCTGGGAGATGATGTTCTTGACCATGTGGGAGGGGACCACGTCGTAGTGGGATAATTCCATTGTGTACGAGCCCTGGCCGCCAGTCATGGACTTGAGCTCTGTCTCGTACCTGCTGACTTCCGCCATGGGTATGGTGGCCTTTATGACCTGCATCTGGCCGAGCGAGTCCATACCGACTATATGTCCCCTGCGTCCGCTGAGGTTGCCCGATATCTCGCCCATGAATTCGGCCGGTATGGTGACCTCTATGTTCACGACGGGTTCGAGGAGCACGGGCTTCGCCTCGCTGAACCCCTGACGGAAGGCCTTTGAGGCCGCCATCTTGAATGCCGCCTCGGACGAGTCTACGCTGTGGAAGGAACCGTCGTACAGCGTCACCCTTACGTCTACTACGGTATAACCGGCAAGGATGCCCTTCATCAGGGTCTCTTTTATGCCCTTTTCCACCGCGGGTATGTACTGAGTGGGTATCCTGCCGCCCACGACCTTGTTTACAAAGTCAAAGCCCTCGCTCCTGGGCAGCGGCTCGAGCTTTATCATGACCTCGCCGTACTGGCCGTGGCCGCCGGTCTGTTTCTTGTGTTTGTACTTGGCGTCGGCCGAGGCGGTGATTGTCTCTTTATACGGTATCTTGGGCTCGTGCGTGTTTACCTCGACCTCGAAGCGCCTCTTGAGGCGGTGGAGCATGGTGTCGAGATGGAGGGCGCTTGTGCCGGTTACGACCATCTCATGGGTCTGCGCGTCCCTGGTTATCTTGAAGGTATGGTCTTCTTCGGCGAGTTTTGTCAGTACGCCCAGGAGTTTCTGCTCGGCGCCCTTGCTCTTCGGCTCGATGGCAAGTGAGACCATGGGGGCGGGGAATTCTATCGGGGCACAGCAGAGCTGCCTGCCGGGGCTGCACAGTGTATCCGATATACCGATATCCTCTACCTTGGACATGGCGACTATGTCGCCGGCTATCGCCTTATCAACGGGCTGCTGCTCCTTACCCAGGACCTTAAATATGTTGCCGGCCTTTTCGTTCTTTTCGGTGCACGAGTTGAAAAAGCTCTGGCCGCCCTCCAACACCCCGGAGTACACCCTGAAGAAGGCGAGCTTCCCGACGAACGGGTCTGTAATACACTTAAATACCTGGGCGCAGAACGGGGCCTTTTCATCGGCCTCTATGGCGACCTTTTCGTCCTTCCCCGGCACCGTCGCCTGTCTTGCGGCGCCGCACTGCGGGCTGGGCGCGAAGTCCACAATGGTATTTAACAACTCTTCAACGCCTATCTCGTTCCGGGGGGCGGTGCAGAGCACCGGCACCAGATGTCCCACCGCAACGGCCTTTGCCATGCATTTCTTCAGTTCTTCGGCGCCCACGTCCTGCCCTTCGAGGTATTTATTCATTACGTCGTCATCGGTCTCGACTATCTTCTCTATCAGCGATTCACGGCCCGCCCGGGCATCACACAACACCCCGGAGGGGACCTCCCCGGGCAAGTCAAACAGGTTGACAACCCCCTTGAAATCATCTCCGCAGCCTACGGGCAGATTGACGGGCATACACTCCTGACCAAAATTCTCTTTAATCGAGTCAAGTAAGGCGGGAAAATCGATGTTCTCACCGTCGAGTTTCGATATAACGACGATACGGGCCAGGCCCCTGCCGGCAGCAAGCGACCAGCATTTTCGCGCATTTACCTGTATACCTGCGGTGGCGGGGATGACGATTACGGCCGTCTCAACGGCGCTCAGGGCGCCGATGGTCTGCGCGATAAAGTCGGGGTAACCGGGCGTATCAAGTATGTTTATGAGCGTGTCCCGCCACCCGCACGGCAGCAGCGACGCGTCTATGGTGTGTTTCTTTTCTTTTTCGTCGGGTTCGTAGTCCGCTATGGAACTGCCGTCGTCTACGCTCCCCATCCTGTTAGTAACCCCCGAACGGAAAAGCATGGCCTCGGCAAGCGTAGTCTTGCCGGAGGCGCCATGACCGGCCAGGGCAATATTTCTTATGTCTCTGGTTTGATAGGCGGCCATCTCACCCTCCTCAAAGTGAAAATGCCAGGCGAAGGACGTAATCTAGCAGACCTGAAAAAAAATATCAAGGGGTAAGGAATCAGGATATATTTCCGGCGTTACGGGAGGGTCTTGGACGCCGCGATGGCCTCGGGGAGGTTTACCGCGCCGGAGTACAGGGCCTTGCCGATTATGGCGCCTTCGACGGGCAGCTTGCTGAGGGCCTTAACGTCGTCAAGGGTACTGACGCCCCCGGAGGCGATGACCGGCACCTTTACGGCCCCAAGCAGTTCCTTCAGCAGTTCTATGTTCGGGCCCTGCAGCGTCCCGTCCCTCGATATGTCTGTAAAGATAAGTGCGCGTGGGCTAAATATCTCTACCTGCTTCGCCGCATCCAAAAATGAAAGCTCGGAGGATTCTACCCACCCTTTAACCGCTACCTTCCCTTCCCTCTGGTCAAGTCCCACGGCGATGCGGCCGGGAAATTCGACACAGAGCGTCTTTATCAGCTCCGGCGCGTCAACGACCTGAGTGCCCAGTATCACCCTGTCAACACCCATATCCAGTATCTGCCGCGCCGTCTCAAGAGTCCTTATGCCACCGCCGAACTGGATGGGTATATCCACGGCCTTGATGATGCGTGCAAGCTCCTTTAGATTTTTAGGCTCGCCCTCGAGGGCCCCGTCCAGGTCTACTACGTGGAGATATTCCGCTCCCCCTTGCTGCCACTTGAGGGCCGGTTCGACGGGATCGGCAAAGTAGACGGTCTCTTCCTCAAAACTTCCGCGGGTCAGCCTGACACATCTGCCGCCCCTTATGTCAACTGCGGGGATTATAAGCATGTTAATTTATCTCGACACCCCGGTAAGAATCTGTGTATCCACTTACCGGATTTAAGCCGTTGGGGTATGGTTTTTATGGTTTTTGTTTATTGTACAGCGAGATAGCTCCGGCACTCAATCATCTGCCGAAAACTAACGTCGTCACCCATTACCTCTCGTCTCTCTCTATAACGCTCAGCTGATAATACTTAATCTCGGACAGGACTTCGGCACTGCCCAGGAACTCCATAGACACCTGGTCCGCGTCACCGGGCTGAAGAAGGGAAGGCGAAAAAGAGACGGCGGTCAGGAGAAATCTCTTAGAATCAAATAAAGCGATACTTATTGCCGCCCGCGCTTCCTCCCTGCCGATATTCTTTATCTTCAATTCTACCTTTACGTCCCCTGTACGAAAAAATCTTAGACTGTCCACCGCAAAAGTACCGCCATAGCTACCTTCCTGGGCCGTTAAACCAAAATCCCTCCAACCCGTGGACATATCGGCACAGGCCGTCTCTGTAACGGGGGACATGACAAGAAACAAAAAGAACACCGTGAGCCGCGCTATTACTAAATGTGTGTTCATAGTCTTTCCCTTTGCCCGGCCTCATCCGGCAGCAAAGTTTCTTATAAGGGTCAATCCGTTGGTCTGGCTCTTCTCGGGATGAAACTGTGTCGCAAAGACGTTGTCCTTCTGTATGGCGGAAGCAAACTCCCCGCCGTATTCAGTAACGGCGGCTACCACGTCCGGGTCATCCGGACAGACATAGTAGGAGTGCACAAAGTACATGTAGGAGTCCCGGGGAATTCCCCGGGTCAACGGGGAGTCTGTCTTGAATGAAACCTGGTTCCATCCCATATGGGGTATCTTGAGATGGTCTTCGCGAAACCTGACCACCCTGCCGGGAATCACGCCCAGTCCCTCGCAAGGGCCGTCTTCCTCACTCTCAGTAAAGAGGATTTGAAGGCCCATACATATCCCAAGATAGGGCCTTCCCTCCCTGATATGCCTCAAGACAGGGTCAATCAGGCCCCTGTCTCTCAGCCCTTGCATGGTGTCCTTAAACGCCCCCACCCCGGGGAGCACCACCTTGTCAACCCCTTCCAGCTCCTCAGGTTTTTCCACCAGTACCGAATCAAAACCGACCTTCTCAACCGCCTTCTGTACACTCCTGAGGTTGCCCATGCCATAATCAATGATGGCTATCATACGGCATCCTCAGCGTCCCCCGGCCAACACAACAATACCTACCCTTCTGTTCTTCTTCCTGCCGGCGGCTGTTTTGTTGCTGGCAACGGGGTGATATTGTCCGAAGCCCGCAAGGTAAACGTTCTCCGGGTTTATATGGCCCTTGCTTATGAGGTATCGGAGTACGGATGCGGCACGGGCTGCTGAGAGTTCCCAGTTAGAGTTAAACTTCTTCTTTAATTTCTTTATTGGCTGGTTGTCCGTATAGCCTTCCACTCTCACCATTGCGTTGGGAAAGTTGCTTCTGATTACCTTCGTTATCTTGGAGAGGTGTTTTTTCGCCCCCTTCTTGAGCTCGTACCGACCCGGACCGAAAAGCATGACCGAGGGCAGTGAGACAATGAGATTCGTGCCCTCCGTCGTGACGCCGGCTCCCGTACCCTGCAACGCCGCCGCCAGCACATCTCTCGAGTTCTGCAACGCTGTTATTTCCGACTCGAGAACCGTATCCTTCTCTTGCATCTGCACCAGCAAATCATCGTTCTGCGTCTGAAGTTCCAGAATGGTCTGGTCACGCTGTGCCAGCCCCTGCTCAAGGCCCTTATTGCTGGCGCAGCCGCTGAAGGGCATGCCTGCAAGCACAACAATACAAGCGGTCAATAAAGCGGGCGATAAAAATTTAGTACGCATTCGTTTCTCCTTCTTACGGCCATCTAAGGCCATCTTCTAAAGGAAAGAACCAAAAGCACCCCTCACGACCATAAAAGAGAAAATATCTGTATACGAGAGTCCAGAAACCGCACAAACGGTTCCTGAAACCGAATAGACACCAGGGCGGCAAGAGACAAGAACGGCGCATAAGGTATCTTGTGGTCCCTTTTCAGGCCCCCACTTAAAAGGAGTGGGATATTCACCAGAAGGGCGAAAAACGGGGCAAGAAAGAACGTTATCACGGCCAGTTTCCAACCCAGTACGCCCCCTACCATAGCCATCAACTTGACGTCGCCCATGCCCATGGCCTCTTTCCTGAAAACTATTTCCCCAAACACAAGGAAAAACAGGATAAGCCCGCCCCCTGCCAGCATACCATACAACGACGACAGCAGCGCATCAAGCCTCTGGCCCTCCAGAACGTCAACACCCCTGTAATAACCGTGCTGCTGGTGCAGGACGGGGAAGAGAAGACTGTAAACCGGGCCGAAGATTATGCCGGAGTAGGTAATCTCGTTCGGGATTATGTACGACTCCAGGTCGACAAAACTCGATACCAGAAGGGCGCTGCCCAGCACGCAGTAGGCTATATAGACAGGAAGCGGTTGGCCGGCCAAACAGACCGACGTATAGAAGAACACCCCAAACATCAGCCCTGTCAGGGCCTCTATCGCCGGATAACGCAGGCTTATATCACCCCCGCAGGACCGGCATTTGCCCTTTAACAACAAAAAGTAGCTGACGAGCGGGATATTATCGTACCACTCTATGGGGCTGCCACAAAGGGTACAGTGAGAACCCGGTGAGATAACAGATTCGTTCCTCGGCAGGCGGAAGATGCAGACGTTCAAAAAACTCCCGACGATTAATCCGAGGATTACGGCAGCTAGTATGAGGCCTAAGGTACCAGTCTCCAAACCCAGTCAGTTCCTCTGAACCACGGGAAATACCAGTGGTTTATAAAAGCCGCTTCGCGTTAGCATAAGCGACGCACGAGAAAAAGCTTACACCCCTCAGCACCTAGGCGCCACATATACTAACAAAAGAGTTCTGTGATTTCAAGATGTTACTTAAACAAATCCGTCTTAGAGGAAGAATCGGGACCAACCAGGGATTATGGCATGTTTTTGGGGAAGCATTCAAAACAGGGGGGGCGGGGCAGTTCTTGAACCGTACGCCTTCAGCAAACCTCTCCGCCCTATGCTTTTGATCCAGGCAGCTCAGGTGTGGTCTGGAGTTTAGTCCCACATGGCGCCACAGCTTAGTATTGACAAAGCAAAACGGCTCACCTAAAATGCCTTCACCGATAAGGCACCGTCATTCTGTACGTTAACAAACATGATAAAAGACACACACGTAATCCTGGGTTGTGGGCCAGCCGGTATAGACATTGCCCGGAAGCTCTGTGAAGATGGCAATAAGGTCGTGGTGTACGAAAACGACCCGGATATTCTGGATCGGCTAAGAAAGCTAAATCTGGGCATAGAAACAGTCCCGGCAACCCCCACACAGTCACTGTCGTCCAACCACCTTGAACATGCTACGGCCATCGCCATCCTGGGAAAAAACCATGATAAAAACCTCAAGACCCTCAAAAAAGTGAAAGACAAGTACCCGGATAAGGACGTGCTAACGGTAGCGAGCGACCCGGACGAGACCAGTATAATGGCACGGAATGGCGCAAACCATGTGGTCGAGGGGGGAGTGGCCCTGACAAAAATGGTATTGAGAGAACTCAGTATTGCCACGCAAAGACGGGCAACGACGTCACTGACCAGCATCATAAAGGGCGCAGCCGACAGGGGGCTCGCCATATTTTTACAAGATAACCCCGACCCCGACGCAATAGCATCGGGGGTCGCCCTGAAACGCATAGCCGAAAGCTATGAAATAGACAGTACTATATACTATGGAGGAAACATCGGCCATCAACAAAACAAGGCCCTCGTAAACCTGACGGACACGGAGCTGACCCAGGTCTTATCGCCCGAAGAGGCGAAGGAAATAATGTCCAAACATGAGAAAGTAGCCCTGATCGAGGCCTCCACCCCGTCCAAGAACAACATCCTGCCGGAAGGCACGATCCCGGATATCATAATAGACCACCATCAAACAGACCTAGACGCGGTCAAGGGCAATTTTGTAGACATCGAGACCAAGCTCGGCGCCAACTCCACCATAATGACCCGATACATCAAACTCTTCAACATAAAGCCGGACCCGCGGCTCGCCACCGTCCTGTTGTACGGGATAAAGGCCGATACCAACGGCTTCACGCGCAACACCACGTCCGAAGACATGGAGGCCGTTGCGTTCCTCTCGCCACTCATTGACCACAACCTCTTAAAAGAGATCGAAAGCCCTCCAATGAGTTCTGAGACCCTGGACATAATAGGCCGGGCCATTCGCAATAGAGAGATTCGAGGCTCTTACCTGGCCTCTTTTGTCGAATTTATAACCGACAGAGACGCTTTGCCCCAGGCCGCCGAGGTGATGCTGCAACTCGAAGGTGTGAACACGGTGCTGGTCGCCGGCATATGTGACGACAGGGTGCACATATCTTCACGAAGCCGCGACCCGAGGGTAAACCTGGGACTTCTAATGCAAAAGGCCTTTGGGAAAAACGCCGGCGGGCACTCGACTATGGCTGCGGGCAGTATCGAACTGGGCATCTTCGGCATGACGAGCGACAAAAAGGCCCTGCTTAAGGTAACCTCCGACGCCATAAAAAAGAGATTCTTCTCCGTGGTGGGCGCAGAATTTGAACGGGAAGAATTGGGAGAAGAAAGGGATTACGGCTACAGCTGATAAACGGCTCTCCCATCCCGCCCTATAGACTGAACTGCATGTTACTGCAATATCTTCCGTTACAAAGACAGTCTCGGGGAAACCACCTGTGAACAAAACCGCGGACAACGTTGCCAACCACATTAACAACAAAGAAGAGCTGTTCGTTGTGTTCAGTCTTGACGTTGACCCCGACTATAACAGGGCTGTCAGGGGTAGAATCGACGCACTCTCCTACCCTCCGGAAAAGGGCCTGGTCAAGATAGATGCCGCACACAGGGGATTGGTCGAGACCCTCCAACTGCTTGAATACCTGGGCGACATACCCGCAAGCCTCTTCTTTGAGGCCAGAACGGCCCGACTGCTCGCGGAAAAAGGGCCCGAAGACCTAAAGTCACTTACCGCCTGTCACGAGATTGGATGCCACTCTCTCAGGCACGAGGACTTCCTGGGGATCACCTCCGGCATCCCCATATCCAGGTCCCAGGCCCAAGAAATAATCTCCGAGTCAATGGACATACTTAACGGCATCTTTCAGAGAAAGATAACCGGTTTCAGGGCACCTTACCTGAGGATAAACCGTGAACTCCTCTCCTTACTCGGCGAGATGGGGTTCAGGTACGACTCCTCTCTCATCAATGACTGTATCAGACCATTCTATATGAAACCGGTCTCCCTGTGGGAGTTAACCGTGGCCTCGCTGAGGGCGGACTCAGGCAGAAGAATAACCTCATACCTCCACCCTGTCTTTACGGGCAAGGTGGACACTGAGGAATATATCTGGGCCGTGGGCACACTGGCCCGGAGGGTAAAGGGCGGACTGTTTATACTCGCATTTCATCCGTGGGAATTGTTTGCCGGCCACTCAGGTGAAGCGCTTAGCGCTGAGGATTCGAGACAGAGGATAAACAGGCTCTCAGACGTGCTGAAGGGGCTTAAGGCCAGGCCGGGGCTAAGATTCGTACATCCGGGACAGTACCTCGACATGCATGGTGAACACTTCTCAGGGTATCCAAAGATACATGAAGTCCGGGCTTAGAGCCCTGCCAAAACCGGCCAGCTGCAAGCCGATAAAACCTGTCGCCTCAGGGGCCCCTTCACCCAACGAATAGATATTGTTTTTGTAAGTACCGGGCCTCTTGTACACGATGACCCTGGCCTCCTCAATCCCCGCCTCCTTCTTGGCCAGTTCTATCGCGTCTTCAAGATAACCTATCTCGTCAACAAGCCCGAGGTCAAGGGCCTGCTGCGCGTCAAAAACCCTGCCGTCGGTCAGGTCTTTGTGGCCCTTCAAATCCGCTTCAGGTCTGGATTCTTCTACCACGGTGACAAAGCGCTGGTACAGACTGTCTATAATGCCCTGAAGCAGCTTTTTCTCCTCCGGGCTAAGGGGGTGGAAGGGTAGTGTCGAGTCCTTCTTGTCACCAGACATTATCACCTCGTCCTGTACCCCTATTTTCTCCATTAAACCTTCCAGATTGACCTTCAAAAGTATAACGCCTATACTGCCCGTGATGCCGGTGGGCAGTATCACTATCTTGTCTGCTGCAGTCGCCGCGTAGTATCCGCCTGACGTGCCCAGGCCCATAATGCACGCCACGACCTTTACCCCCTTTTTCTCCCTGAACTGCTTTACCTCATGATATATAATGTCGCTTGCGGTAACGGTGCCGCCGGGGCTGTTAATTTTCAAGACCAACGCCTTTACCTTATCGTCTTCCTTGGCCTTCTCAAGTTCCTCTTTTATGCGGGCGACCATACTGGGCCTGTCACTGAGCCTCAGGGGCCCCTGCTTCTTCTTGTCGGAGATGAGACCGCTGATGTCCACCACCAGGACCTTGTCCTCCCCTTTTCCTGATATTACCTTTTCCTCCAGCGGCTTCACACGGCCGATTACCGGGACGTTTACCGCGCAACCGCAAAGGATACTTGCTGCAACTGTGAATAGAATAAACCTGCTGGCCTTTAACATAATACCGCGCATCCTCCAGAAATAATAGCTCTACGGGGCCAAACCCCACGAGGCTCAAGCACCCGCGCCCCGAATTTATCCATGTGCCTTAAAACAGGGGGCCTCTAAGGCGTCTATTTTTATATCCCCACCAGGGAATAAATTCAATCCCTATTTCAGCTGCACCAGCACTAAAGATTTATGCATTCCGGCAATAATCAGGCCTCTACACCGGGAAGTGATGACGGGCTTTGCCCTTGACAGCTAAAGTAATGCTCTGCTAATATGCGCATAATATCCACATCCATGCGAACGGGGCTGTACGCACTTTAACGGTCTCATTTACGCCTCTTGTGTTATCTTAAGGATTAAGACACATGCTTAGATTCGACGAACGTATGCAGTGCCTGGTGGAGGACGACTACGCCTTCGAGCTCCAGGACGTAAGTGGGCCAAATCTCTATAGAGAGATGTTCTCCTACGGACACGTCCCAAAGATACCCTTCAACTACCGGCTAAACCCCATGGAGCCGCCGGAAGAGATATGGATAACGGATACTACCTTCCGCGACGGCCAGCAGTCACGCCCCCCCTTCACGGTAAAACAGATAGTGGACCTCTACGACATGCTGCACCAGCTGGGAGGGGACGGGGGTCTGATAAGGCAATGCGAGTTCTTCCTCTACACCGATAAGGACAAAGAAGCGGTAACAAAATGCCTTGAGAAGGGTTACAGATACCCGGAGGTCACCGGCTGGATAAGGGCAAACAAACAAGACTTTAAGTTGGTAAAAGATATGGGTCTGAAGGAGACGGGCATACTGACCTCCGCCTCGGACTATCATATATTCTTGAAGCTGGGCAAGAGCCGGAGGCAGGCCCTGGATGATTACCTGGACATTGTTCGTGCCGCCGTAGAGGAAGGCATAATCCCCCGCTGCCACTTCGAGGACATCACAAGGGCCGATTTCTACGGCTTTGTAGCGCCATTTGCAAAGGAGCTTATGAAGCTCTCCGTGGAGAGTAATATCCCCATCAAGATCAGGGCCTGCGACACTATGGGTTACGGGGTAGGCCACCCTGGGGCAATGCTCCCAAGGAGCGTGCCCGGTATTATATATGGTTTAAACCACTTTGCGAAGGTGCCCTCCGGGCGCCTGGAGTGGCACGGCCACAACGACTTCCATCGTGCGGTATCCAACGCCACCGACGCCTGGCTGTACGGATGCAGCAGCGCCAACGGCACACTCCTGGGAATCGGGGAACGCACAGGCAACACGCCGATTGAGGCATTGGTGATTGAATACATGATGCTAAGAGGCAATGATGCCATTGACACCACCATAATCACCGACATAGCAGACTATTTCCGCAAGGAATTAGGGCATGTGATACCGCCCAACCAGCCCCTTATAGGCGATAACTTTAACGTGACCCTGGCAGGGATACACGCCGACGGGCTCCTGAAAAACGAAGAGATATATAACATCTTTGACACACGAAAACTCCTCAAGAGACCACCCGGTGTGGCTGTCAACGACAAGTCTGGTACAGCCGGCGTCTTGCACTGGATAAAGACAAACCTCAAACCCGAAAACAGTAAATTGACGAAGACCCATCCCGGAATAATAAAAATACACGAATGGATAACGGCGCAATACGTCAAGGGACGGGTTACGACATTGTCTAACCAAGAAATGCTTGACCAGGCAAAAAAGCACCTGCCGGAACTCTTCCAAAAATAAGCAAAAGCAGGCCAGCCTTGAAGCTGCATGAATACCAGGCAAAAGACCTACTGAGGAACTATGTAACCAATGTGTCCACGGGAAAAGTAGCTTTCTCTGCCGAGGAGGCGGAAAAGGCCTTTCGCGAGCTGAAATCCACCCGGGCCGTACTAAAGGCACAAATCCTGGCAGGCGGCAGAGGCAGGGCAGGCGGCATCAAAAAGGTAAACACTCCGGAGGAAGCCCGAACCTCCGCAGAGAAACTCCTTGGCTCCAGACTTGTTACCGCCCAGACCACACCTGAAGGGGAAAAGGTACAGGCCGTATTAGTACAGGAAGTCCTCGATATAAAGAAGGAGTTGTACGTCTCGTTATTACTGGACAGGCGCCGGGCCACCCTAATCCTGATGGGGTGTTCAGAGGGGGGCGTGGAAATAGAAGACGTGGCCAGGCGTTCCCCGGAGAAAATCTTCCGCGAATCCTTTGACATATTGTTCGGCCTGCACCCGTTTCAGGCCCGAAGGATGGCGTCCGCCCTCGGGTTATCCGGCCAGTTGACAGGGGAGGCTGCCAGCCTGTTCAAGAATCTCTCACGCGCCTTTATAGAAAAAGACTTATCCCTCCTGGAGATTAACCCTCTTGCCGTCTGCAGCGATGGGTCACTTTCCATTATTGACGCCAAGGCAGACCTGGACGATAACGCCGGCTTTCGTCATCCGGAACTCTTCAAAGACAAACCGTCCGGTGAGGAATCCCTGGAGGCCAGGGCGTCTGCCTATGGCTTGAGTTATGTAGGGTTGGAAGGTGACATAGGCTGCCTGGTCAACGGTGCGGGTCTTGCAATGGCGACCATGGACATAATAAGACACTACGGGGGCCGGCCTGCCAACTTCCTCGATATCGGTGGTGACGCCGCGGCGGAGAAGGTAACTCAGGCCTTTCGGATACTCTTTGAGGACGCCAGGCTGAAGGCCATCCTGGTAAATATATTTGGTGGCATCGTAAAATGTGATATGATAGCGGAGTCTATCATATCTGCGCTAAAAGACGTGAAGCCGGGGGTCCCCCTGGTGGTAAGGCTCGAGGGCACCAACGCCCACATCGCAAGGAAGATGCTGGCGGAGTCGGGGCTCGAGATGCTGTTCACGGAAAGTATGGAAGAGGCTGCCAAAAGGGTCTTGGAAGCTACAGAGCGAAATACCAGTTGAAGCGTGTGGAGGATACATCCATGAGAAAATACGTACTGAACAAGATAGGTGTTATATCAGTCTTTACTGCACTGAGCCTGTTTCTTGTCGAAGACTGCAGGGCTGAAATATATGACTACGAGAGGATGTCGAGCGCCATCGTAAACATGTTGAACGCGGCCACTGACTTTATTGCAGACAACTTCGAGGTAATAAACACCCACAATGCGCATGTCGGGATGCCGACACCCAGAGGCGAACTAGAAAGCTACAAGGGGATCAACCCCGAGGGTTTTGCCACTATGGTGGGGAAAATATTCACGAAGCAGACTGGAATAACCATAAAATTCACCTCGTTTGGAAAAGACAAAAGCGGCCCGCGGAACCCCGCCAATAAACCGGACAAGTGGGAGAAAAAACAGCTCAAGAAATTTGTCAAGATAAGATACCCGAAAGGGGTAGGCTATGGCGAGGTGGAGCAGGTCGGAGACAAAGAATTATATAAGATGGTCTACCGCTACATTTACCCCCAATACGTAGAAGCACGATGCCTCAAGTGTCACGGCAATCCCAGAAGAAGCCCCACGGGCGACGGCAAGGACGCGACGGGCTTCCCGATGGAGAACTACAAAGAAGGAGAGCTGATCGGCGCCATAAGCCTTACATTCCCCATCAAATAATCACGGTAGACTTCTCAAGTGAAGGGAGAACCTGAATGAGACCCTTGCAGAAAACTGCAATTCTGATACTGATATGCGGCCTGACAATCTTCCCCGCCGGAGTCGGCTTCTCACAGATTTACGACTTCGAGAAGATGTCCAGAAACATTATCCAGTTGATGGCCATCGCGGGCTTTTTCATCGCGGACAACCTTGACGTCATCAACATGCATGACGCAAAGCTCGGCCAGCCTTTACCCGAAGGCAAGCCTTACAGCCATAAAGGTATTGACCCGGTCACCTTCGCCAAAACCATTACCAGGGACTTCACCACAAGGACGGGGATTGAGGTCCGGTTCGTCTCGGAAGGAAAAGGCGAATACGGCCCCAGGAACCCGGCAGACCTGCCGGACCAGTGGGAACTGGCCCAGATAAACAGGTTCCAGGAGCTTGACCTGCCCCAGGGTGCAGGTTTTGGAGAATTCCTCAAGGTGGGAGAGAGACCGAAAAGGGTCATTTATCGCTACTTCTATCCCCTCTATATAACCGAACGCTGTCTCAAGTGCCACGGCGACCCGGCAAACAGCCCCACAAAAGACGGAAAAGACATAACTAATTACTACATGGAAAACTATAAACCCGGGGAGTTAAGAGGCGGCATAAGCCTAATCTTCCCCGTCCAGTAAAACCCCGTACCGTGATATTAGCAAGCCATGAAACAAAGGTGTTGTGTCAGGGGATGACCGGTGCGGCGGGGACCTTTCATACCCGGCTCATACTTGAGTACGGCACCAGGCTGGTTGCGGGTTGCAGCCCCGGTAAGGGAGGGACCTCACACCTCGGACTGCCGGTATATGACTACGTCCTTGACGCCGTCAGAGATACGGGCGCGGAGGCCTCTATAATCTTCGTACCGGCGCCTTTTGCCCCTGATGCCATCATAGAGGCGGCGGACGCGGGGATAAAACTCATCGTCTGCATCACAGAGGGTATACCCGTACTCGATATGATAAAGGTAAAAAAATATCTGGCACAAACGGGCAGCCGGCTCATAGGGCCAAATTGCCCGGGCGTCATCGTCCCCGGCGAAATGAAGATAGGCATCATGCCCGGCTACATACATAAACCGGGTAATGTCGGCGTTATCTCCAGGAGCGGCACACTCACCTATGAGGCCGTCTGGCAACTTACGAAACTTGGCATCGGGCAGTCAACCTGTGTAGGCATAGGCGGAGACCCCATACCGGGCAGCAGCTTTGTTGACATCCTGCGTCTGTTCCTGGACGACGACGACACCTGTGCCGTAGTACTCATTGGAGAAATAGGCGGCGGGGCCGAAGAGGACGCGGCCGAATTCATAAAAAACTCCTTCAATAAACCAGTCGTCAGCTACATCGCGGGACAAAACGTACCGAAGGGCAAGCGCATGGGACACGCAGGCGCCATAATAGACCACGGCTCGGGCACGTGCGAAACAAAAACCCGGGCGCTGAAACAGGCCGGTGTCACGGTAGTCGAAAACCCCGCCGAGATTGGGGCTAAAGTAGATATGGTCCTGAAAGAAGCCGGACTGATAAAGACGCAAACAAACTGATATAATAAAAACCTCTGTAAAATATAAAAAATGCCGCGGAAAAAGGGCCAGGTCGCTATAAATCACAAGTACTGTAAGCGGTGTAATATCTGTCCGCAGTTCTGTCCAACCAGTAACCTGGAGATAGTAAAGGACAAGCTTACCTCCTACGACAGGTGTATCGCCTGCTTTAACTGTGAGAGATACTGTCCTGATTTAGCCATTGAGGTGGTAAAGATATACAATGTCAAAACTCCTTCTACAAGGTAACCAGGCCATCGTCGCCGCCGCCGAGAGGGCCGGGCTGGGGTTCTTTGCGGGATACCCCATCACTCCCGCCTCAGAAATCCTGCTTGACCTTGTCGGCAGAAAGCACATAAAGGTCCTCCAGATGGAGGATGAGATAGCCTCGATAAACGCGATAATAGGCGCCTCGCTGGCCGGACTGAAGGTAATGACTGCTACCAGCGGCCCCGGCTTCTCACTCATGCAGGAAAGCATCGGACTCGCGCACATGATGGAGGTGCCCCTGGTAATCGTCAACGTGCAGAGGGTGGGGCCCAGCACGGGCATGCCAACCTTCCCCGCCCAGGGAGACATCATGCAATCAAGGTTCGGCAGCCACGGAGATTACTGCCCGATAGTCTTTTATCCCAACTCCGTAGAAGAACTCTACCGCCATACGTTCAGCGCATTCAACGCCGCGGAAAAGTCCTCAAGCCCTGTAATACTCCTCAGCGACAGCTTCATAAGCCACCTCTACGAGACTGTAGAGTTAAAAAAACATCCTACTGTCAAAAGGTCAAAACTGCCCCTCGGTCTGGGAAAACGCCACTTTACCGGCCTCACGCATAGAGACACCGCAAGGCCCGTAACCTCCGACCCCGAGGTACACCGGGCACTGCTCCAACGTTTTACAAAAAAATGCAACAGCGTGGCGGAGGGGTACAACTTCTACGAATACATCGAAAACGACACCGCCGACACCCTGTTGGTATCATACGGCGCGCTCTCCAGGGCCGCATACAGATTCAGGGACAGATACGCCCTGTTCCGCCCGATTAGAATGTTTCCACTGATTAAAGACCTCGCGGCAATAGCCGACCGGTACGAAAAAATAATCATACTGGAAATGAACCTCGGCCAGTACCGCAACCAGATAGAAAGCGTCATACACCGGCACGTAGAACTCGTCTCCATAACCGGCGGGAGGATAGATATGGAAGAGATACAGGCCAAACTCGACGCTCTAAAGAGAAAGAGGAGGAAACCTCTTTCAGCAACAGGCTAAAAGGACAGCGTTTATGAAAGACACAACGCATTTTCAGCGATTTTTGAAAGACAAGAACCTCCCCACACCGTGGTGCCCCGGCTGCGGCAACGGCCTGATCCTTAAATCCACGTGTGATGCTTTCGACGAGCTTAATTTTGACATGAAGAAAACGGTTGTGGTCTCAGGTATAGGCTGTGCGGGGAGGAGCGCAGGGTTCTTTAACCTCGACACCGTCCATACCGCGCACGGCAGGGCCATACCCATGGCCGAAGGCATAAAAACAGCTGACGAAAAACTCAACGTGGTAGTGCTAAGCGGTGACGGAGACCTCCTTGGCATAGGCGGCAACCACCTGATTCACGCCTCCAGAAGGAACACGCCGATAACTATAATCTGCTTCTCCAACGAAATATACGGAATGACCGGGGGACAGGTCTCCCCCACTTCAAAACTCGGCGCCAAGACGATAACAACTCCCGACGGCTCACGCGACACACCCATCAACATCCAGGCAATCATCAAGGCACACAACTGCTTTTACGCCCGGACCAGCACGTTCCACTTAAAACACCTCAAGAAGAGCATCGTCGCGGCCCTCAGGCACCCGGGGTTCACCTTCGTAGACGTTATCTGCCAGTGCATCGTCAACAACGGCCGGCGCATCGGCTTCAAAGACGGCTACGAAATGCTCATGTACTATAAAGACGCATACAAGATAAAAGATAACACCCGATTTCTGGAAGAAAACGAAATAGGCATTACAAAATGACTTTCCGCATAAAAACCATGACGGTCCCGGACATACCGGAGGTGCAAAAGCTCTTCAATGAGACGATAACGAAGCTGTGCGCGAACCGCCCCCCGGAGGAAAGGCGGCACCTCAAAGAAGACAACAGTCCGAAACGGATAAAAGAAAGGTTAAAGGACAAAAACAGCGTGTATCTCGTGGCCAGGAAGGACAAAAAGGCGATAGGCTACGTATTCGGCTGGAACCTGGACGGTGTGGGCCACATCCACTGGTTCTACGTTACCAAGGGCACAAAGGGGATGGGTTATGAACGTAAACTCCAGGAAAAGGCACTCTCAGAATTCAAGAAAATGCGGTGCTACGAAAGCAGGGTTTTCGTATACCCTGAAGACCGTGAAACGTGCGACCTCCTGGAGAGTCTGGGCTTTCTAGAAAAGGCAAGCCTGGAAGAAGAATTCCTTGGTGTAGGTCTGGTACTTTTCGTTAAACAACTGGCCAAACTGCCAAAGGCCGTCCAAAAAAAGCTCATACTTGCCGGGGAAGCGGGCCAGGGCATAAAACTGATGGCCCACGCCCTGGCCAACATACTTGCAAAGCTCGGCAAAGAGGTCTCCGTAAACCTAGTCTACGACGCCGCCGTCAGGGGTGGAGACATTACCGCCGAACTCGTTTTTTCAGACGAACGAATAGACGTCCCGTTCTTCAACAAGGCGGACATATGCCTGCGGCTCTCCAAACCGGTACGCAGAAAATTTAACGCTGATAAGCAAATCATAGACATGTCTATCGCTGAAGACCTGGAATACGTGGGCGCAAAAGACGTGCGCCCGTTCAAGCAGGATGCAATCGAAAAATTCGGCAGCCCTATATTTATCAACATGATTGCCCTGGGCAGGGTTCTGAACTACATCGGCATACCTATAGACCAGGTAGACTTCCGCACAAGCCTGCCGGCCCGCTTCCTGGAAGAAAACGTACGCGCCATAAAATACGGCTACACATATCAGGACTAGCCATGCGCCAGATAGACTCAAGAACCATTACCCGGGCCATAGAAAAAGGCTTTATGGAGATTACACATCTGCCGGGGGATGACCTCATCGCCGCCCTTGAAAGGGCCTGCCGGGAAGAAGAATCCCCAACGGGCAAAGAGGTCCTGGCGGAACTGCTTGAGAACGCGAAGATAGGCAGAGAAGAACATACACCCATATGCCAGGACACCGGCAACAGCGTCGTCTTTGTGGAGGTAGGGCAGGACGTGCACATAACGGGAGAAACGCCCTTTGAAGCCGTTAAACGCGGCGTAAGTGAAGGATACACAAAAGGATACCTCCGGGCATCCATAGTCGCCGACCCCATAGGGCGCAAGAACACCGGGGATAACACACCGCCTTTCGTTCACACGGAGATTGTGCCCGGAGACAGGATAAAAATCACCATGATGGCCAAGGGTTCGGGGTGCGAGAACATGAGCCGCTTCAAGATGTTGACCCCTGCCGGGGGCAGGCAGGGGGTGGTGGACTTTGTGGTCGAAACGGTGCTAAGGGGTGGCGGTAAACCCTGCCCGCCGCTCATCGTGGGAGTCGGCATAGGCGGCACCTTCGACCTGACCACCAGTATCGCAAAAAAATCCCTCTTCCGCCCCCTGGGCGAACACCACCCGGAGCCTCACATAAGAGAGCTGGAAGAAGAACTTTTGGACAAAATAAATAGTCTGGGCCTCGGCCCCCAGGGCTGGGGAGGGCGCGCAACCGCCCTCGCGGTGCACGTTGAGACACACCCCTGCCACATCGCAAGCCTCCCCGTGGCAGTGAATATCGAGTGCCACTCGCACAGGGTCAGGACCGTGACATTGTAAATGAAAAGCCGGCACATTTATGAAAAAAGACAAATATGCCGGGACAGGGCCTGTCTCACACCAGAGGCAGACCAATTATTTTTTGGGTATTTTTACAGGGGTCTCTATCTATGAAACGACCAAAAAATCTTAAGACCAAAATATCTTTAGACAGCGGAAACCCGGAGGAGACGAAGCAGGTTATCTCGCTCCTCGGATTTCTCGACGGACAGACCACCAACCCCACGCTCGTCTCAGAAAACCCTCAGGTAAAGGCACGGCTTGAACGTGGCGAAAAATTTGCCAGAGAAGAATTACTTGGCTTTTACCACAAGATTATTAAAGAAATCTCCGCACTAATTCCACCGGACGGTCATCTATCCATAGAGGTCTACGCAGACCATTCCACAACCGCCGACGAGATGCTCCGGCAGGGTAGAGAGATGCACTCCTGGAACCTCAACGCGCATGTCAAATACCCCGCGACTAAAGAGGGGCTTGTCGCGGCTCAGCAGTCGGTAAAGGAAGGTATTCGCGCCAACCTCACAATCTGCTTCTCTCAGGAGCAGGCAGCCGCGGCGTACGCGGCAACACCAGGCGCAGCAAAAGGACAGGTGGTCGTCTCCCCGTACGTAGGCCGCCTTGAGGACCATGGTCAGAACGGAATGGACCTGATCAAAAATATTATTGATATGTATAAAAGCAGCGACGGGCATGTCGGGGTTCTTGTCGCAAGCGTAAGACACGTTGCCCACATGCTTTACGCCATGCAACTTGGGGCTGACATCATTACGGCGCACCCAAAGGTGTTAAAAGAGTGGGGTGAAAAGGGCATGCCCACGCCCGACAATAACTACCGCTATGATTCCGGAGATTTGGAGGCCATTCCATATAAAGACCTTGACCTTTCAAAAGACTGGGAAGAATTTGACATCACACACGAACTAACAGATGAGGGCGTAAAGAAATTCTCACAGGACTGGAACCACCTTATTAAATAGACCATCCCTTAAATTTTACGTACAGAAAAAGCTTTTTAAGACCGTATTTATTAATATAATAAGGGTTCTGCAAAAGTCCACAAATACTGTATGTCATTCTGAGCCCTGGCGCAGGGTCGTGCCATAGGCAGATTCGCCTACGGCGTGACTTGTTGTCCTGCGCCGGGACAGGTCGAGAAGACCTGCCCTACCCACCTTGATACTGGATTGAGGTAAAGATGGCTAACGAAGTTATACAGATAAAAACGCCGCTGGACGAGGCAACGGTTCTCGGTCTGAAGGCCGGTCGGAGGGTACTCATCACCGGGACGCTCTACACCGCCCGGGACGCGGCCCACGAACGCATAACGGAACTCATTAGAGAAAGCAAACCCCTGCCCTTCGACCTCAAGGGACAGATAATTTACTACGTCGGCCCCTCCCCCGCCAAACCGGGACAGGTCGTAGGCTCCGCCGGCCCCACCACAAGTTCCAGGATGGACACTTACATGGAAACGCTTTACAAACTGGGCCTCAAGGGCACTATCGGCAAGGGGAACAGGTCACAGGAAGTGATAGACTTGATCAAGAGATATAAGGCCGTCCATTTCTCAAATATCGGCGGCGCGGGCGCGCTCATCGCAAAAACCATAAAAAAGTGTGAGACCATAGCTTTTGAGGACCTTGGTACGGAGGCCATCCACCGCATGGAGGTAGAAGACTTTTCCTGCATCGTGGCCTACGATTCAGAGGGAAACGACGTATATAAAGAAGCAGTCAAGAAATACGGAAGATAAGATCCTATGGTGAAAAACGACAAGAGAAAACTCCTGTACATAGTACTTGACGGTATGCCCGACGGCCCTCACACCGTGAAGGAACTGGGTAATAAGACCCCCCTCGAGGCAGCCGACACGCCGAATCTGGACCTGCTCGCCCAAAAGGGGCAAACGGGGTTGATGCACCCGGTAAGGAAGGGCCTCGCCCCTGAGTCCGACGTGGCGGTGATAAGCATCCTGGGTTATAACCCCTTCCTCTACTACACGGGCAGGGGGCCTCTGGAAGCATTTGCGGCGGGGCTGAAAATCAAACCCGGCCAACTCGCCCTCAGGGTCAACTTTGCCACAAAAGGCTCTGGAAGGGATATACTGGACCGCCGGGTGGGCAGAAACCTCTCTACCGAGGAGGCTACCGCACTGTGCGGGGAAATAAATTCCAGGCTTAAACTCGAATCCGTACCGGCCACGTTCCAGCTAAGAAACACCATCGGCCACAGGGCCGCGCTGGTCATACGGTCAAAGGGACATGAACTCTCGGGTGAGATAACCAACACAGACCCCGCCTACGGCAGGGAGGGCATTTTAGGTGTCGCGCTGGAGGAGGGCTCTTACCGCAATGTGGTCCAGCTGGCCAGGCCGTTGAACAAATGTAAAGACATTAAGGCCGCCGCCCTCGCGGCCCTGCTCGTAAACGAGTTTACCGTCAAGAGCAGTGAGATACTGAGAGCGTCTCCAGTCAATAAAAAACGTAACCGCCGCAGGCGTCATCCGGCCAACCTGCTCCTCCTCAGAGACGCGGGCAACCGTCTACCTGTGCTGCCGAGTATAAAAAAGGTCTTCGGCAAGAACTTCGCGTGTCTCGCGGACATGCCTATAGAGAGTGGCATAGCGCTCTTAACCGGGATGAGCGTGGTAAAACTTCCACCGCCGACCTCCAATCCGAAAAAGGACTATTCGCTGCGGGTGAAAGAAAGCCTTGCGGCGCTGCGTAAATACGACGGTGTCTACGTACACATAAAAGGGCCCGATATACCGGGCCATGACGGCCACTGTAAAAAGAAGAAGGACGCTATCGAGGCCATAGACAGGTACTATCTCGGGCCCATACTGAAAGGCATAGACCTTGAAAACACCGTGGTCGCCGTAACCTCAGACCACTCAACACCCTGCCGGACCAAGTCGCACTCACACGACGCCGTGCCCCTGGTAATCTGCGGCGGTCCCGTCAAACCCGACCGTACCACGGTTTTCTCCGAAAAGTCCTGCGCCAGGGGACAGATGGGGGAGATTAACGGGACCCAACTCATGCCCATATTAATAGGCTACTGTCACTAGCCCTTTGAATGAGCACACGGTTTTTCCCCTTGTACAGGCAGGCCGTCCCTGATACCATATCTCCCGTATGGTTAGCTTCGCGGGTAGAGATATCATCTCCTTCAGGGATTTCACCAAGGAGGAGATACTCTTTATCTTAAGTCTTTCCAAAGAGATGGAGACAGAAGCCCGCCCCGACCTGCTCAAGGGCAAGGTGCTGGCCACGCTGTTTTTTGAACCTTCCACACGCACCCGGATGAGCTTCGAGTCGGCCATGAAGCTTTTGGGCGGAGAGGTCATCAGTTTTGCGGAGCCGGGGGCCACATCGGTCGTCAAGGGTGAATCCTTAAGGGACACGGTCAAGATTGTCGCAGGGTACGCGAGCGCAATCGTCATAAGACACTTCCTGGACGGTGCGGCAAGGGTGGTGGCGGACACGGTGGACATACCCGTCATTAACGCGGGGGACGGCGCAAACCAGCATCCCACACAAACGTTCCTCGACCTCTACACCATACACAAGACCACGGGCGCGCTGGACGGCCTTACCATAGGATTCATAGGCGACCTGAAGTACGGCCGTACCGTGCACTCACTCGCATATGCGCTGGCCCACTTTAATTCATCCATGTACTTCATATCGCCGCCAAGCCTGCGAATGCCCCCGGACATGCTGAAGGAACTGGACAACAGAGGTGTCCGGTTTTGGGAGGTCACCTCTCTTGAGGAGGCAAGCAGCAAACTCGACGCCCTTTACTGCACACGCATACAGAAGGAACGCTTCGCCGACCCCATTGAGTTCGGGAAGGTCAAGGACACCTACCACCTGAGCAAGGCCTCGCTGGACAGGTTAAACATAAAGGAGTCTCTGAAGATCCTGCACCCCCTTCCCCGCGTGGAGGAGATGGACGAGAGCCTTGACGACACCCCGTACGCCGTGTACTTCCAGCAGGCGCACAGCGGAGTACCCGTCAGGGAGGCGATACTCGCCTCGGTACTGGGGGCAAAGGAGTAGCCATATGACAGTCAAACAGCTCCAGGTCTCGGCCATAAAAAACGGGACGGTCATAGACCACATAGAAAGCAAAAACACCTTTAAGGTCGCAAACATACTTAACATTGAAAACGAGACACAGGTCGTCCTCATAGGGATGAACCTCAGCAGCCACAACCTGGGCAGAAAGGGCATAGTAAAAATCGAAGGGAAAAACCTCACCCAGGAAGAGGCCAACAAGATAGCCCTCATTGCCCCGGACGCCACGCTGAACATCATAAAAAACTACGAGGCCGTAGATAAGAAGAAGGTCAGCCTGGAGGACGAGCTCCGGGGTATAGTAAAATGTTTCAACCCCAACTGCGTGAGCAACCACGAACGGATTCAGACCCATTTCCACGTAGAGAGAAAAGACCCGCCCTGCCTCCGCTGCCACCACTGCGAACGCACAATGGAGGGGAAGGACATAGAACTGCTGTAAACTACTGCGGGAACCGCTGCTTGTTTAAAACGGCGCATCAAGTCATACCCTGCAAAGACTAAGCCCTTCTGTCATTCTGAGCGTAAGCGAAGAATCTAGTACCTTTAAGATTCTTCGGTCGCTTTACTCCCTCAGAATGACAATTTTGTGAAACTTTTCACTAGCCTCCTGACGCACCCCGCTGCAAAATATTTTTGTCTTTCCCAAAGATGGAATAGGTTATAAAATGATGTTTTTCTTCAGGCACTAATATATCTCGCCGAAGACACGAACTGATGTCCCCTTTTTTATTCAAGATAGCAGGAGGTTTTATTGCACTCCATATTTACCGTGGACTGTCACGTGCATACGCACCGGTCGGCATGTGCCGACCCTGTTGACATAGAAGACTACCTGGGCCGGGCACGCGGGCTCGGCGTCGAGTGTTTCGCCATCACGGACCACAGCAACGACATATACTTCGACGGTGAGGACCGGCAGTGTCTCAAGTGGAAGCTGGAACCCCCTGAGTTCCACGATGTGATAAAAAAACGCTCCGGCCGGATGGACGAATACATATCGCACGTCGGGCAATACAGGGACATGGGCGTGCGTGTCGGCATAGAGCTGGAACAGATGCCGCTGAGTGGGGACTTCATATTCGACTGGGGGTACAGGAAGGAGTTCGACGTGGTAATAGGCTCCGTGCACAGCGTGCCCTCCGTAAGCCGGGACGGCGCAATGGATGCAGACGCCGTAAGGGAGGAATTCCTTTCGCTCACTATGAAGGCCCTGGAGCAGGACATTGACATACTGGCGCATCCCACAAGGAGCCTCCATAACGCCGGTATCGCCGTGCCGGGGAGCTACTACGAGGCCATCATAGACAAGGCCGTCTCCAGGGGAATCCCACTGGAGATAAATTCCCATTCGCTGAACCCGGAACCGGAGTTTGTAAAAAAATGCGTCGAGAAGGGCGCAAGACTCGCCTTTTGCACGGACAGCCACTCGCTCAGTGAATTCGGGGATTTCTCCTTTCATAAAAAACTCCTGAAAGAGGCGGGCATAAACGATGAAACCGCCAGGAAACACTGCTTTACGCCGCTTCAGGATTTTCTCAGGAGAGAAGAAAGGGTAACAAGATAGTATCGTGGAAATAAATAGGAGACCACCCGCCCTGTATCGAAAGACGATCATTCCCATCCTATTATTGTTCTGTGTGTTGACAGGTTGTACGTTTGAGGCCAGAAACCACTTAATCCTCGGCACGAACTACCTCAAGCTGGGCAAAATCGACCACTCGATAAGAGAGTTTAAAAAGGCCCTGGTGGCAGACCCCAAGAACGTCACGGCGCTCATACGTCTGGGGAACGCCTACGAAAAGAAGGGTCTGACGGACGAGGCCATCGCCGAGTACGAAAAGGCGCTTAAGTACAGCCCGAACTCGGCAAACGCCCACGCCTCCCTCGGTCTAGCCTATGCCAGGAAGGGTATGTTCGACGAAGCCATCGCTGAATATAATAAAGTGATAGACATCTACCCGGGCCTCGCCGAGCCCTATTTCATGATGGGGCTGGCCTACGGAGAAAGTGGAACGCTCGACAAGGCAATCATCTGTTTTAAAAAAGCTACCAAGATTGACCCGAAGTACACCGAGGCGTATCTGTATCTGGGACTGGCCTACGACACAAAGGGCGACACCGAAGGCGCTATCCGTGAGTTTGAAAAGGTCCTGGAACTCAGACCCCACGACGCCGTCGCCAGCGTCAGCCTCGCAGAGACGTACATGAACAAGGGCGTTAAGTATGAACAGGAAGGACGACTTGACGAGGCTATATTTAATCTCCAGGAGGCCTTAGCAATAAACCAGGGGCTGGTTGAGGCACACATGCTCCTCGGCAGGATATACCAGGAAAAGGGCATGATGCAGGAGGCCATCTCTGAATATCAACAGATAATAAGCCTCAACCCGGAATACGCCGACGCCCACAAAGAATTTGCAGAGGCCCTGAAAACGGTAGGACTGTACAGTATGGCAGAGAGGGAAACAGAGATATACAAGAACCTGACGAGAAGCAGGAACGTGAAGTGATTTCCCGACGACATTCAACCATTAATCTTCTTCCCCGGGTTTTCTCCTGTCTTTCCGGCCGAGATAGTCCTGCAGAATGAGTTGTGCCGAGATTTTATCGACTTTCCCCGCCCTCTTCTTCCTTGTAAGTCCGCCTTCCTTCATAGCCCTGTGCGCCCTCACCGTGCTCAGGCGTTCGTCCATCATATGCACAGGAAGCGCAAAACGTTTCCTAAGTTCCCCGGCAAACGCAAGCGCTTCCCGCGCGATCTCACCGCGGGTTCCGTCCATGTTCAGGGGAAGACCCACAACTATCTCGTCGACCTCCCGCTCCCGGATAACCCCGGCCAGCACGTCCATATCATGCCCTGACAAATCCCCGCGCTCAAGGGTAGGCAGCCCCTGGGCCGTGATACACAACGGGTCGCTTACCGCCAGGCCAATCCTCTTTCTACCGTAATCTATACCAAGTATTCGCATGTGCCGTCAGACCATCGCAGTCAATATAATACCCGTTCCCACGGGCACAGTGACATTATCATCCCTTATTGGAAGTGATTCTATTAATGAGGACGCAAGAGCGGCAACTACCGCCGCGGTCAGAGGAAGGTAAGGCGCAGAGCACAGGAACGCCACAACCATGGCCGCTATCAACCCCTGGACGCTCTTAGACCTGTTATACGGTATGCGCCACGTGCCCCAGGCCCTTCCTACCAGCGCTGCGGCACTGTCGGCAAACGCAATAATCAGTATAACGGCCATAGCCACCTCACGTGGAAAGATTATCAGAGAAGACACCACACCCAGAGTAAGCGTAATGGGCGCCAGAACAAAATACCGTTTCTCCCTCTTTCGGAGACATAAAAAGCTTATATCCCCCACGAGTGGAAAGACCCTCCCGCTAAGCCTTGTCCATTCTGAAATGGTGTAGATGACCGCCATAACACACAGAGAGACCACGGTAAGCACGGGCGCAAGCCCGGCCACAAAGGGCACCGCCGCCGCAAAGACGTGCAACAGCTTTCGTCTGGCCTCCTGCAGCCAGCCTTCCCAGATATCTACCACCGTGTCGCCCGTCTCAAGAAAACCGACAACCTCCCTCAGGTCACCGCTGTCCGCCAGATAGGCAGCACACTTCCTTACCGGATAGCAGGCATTAACCCCTATGCTTATCCCCGCCTTCTTCATAATGTTGAGATTATTCCGGTCATCAGCCACGACAATTACATCTTCCCATCCGAGGCCCCTGTCCCGGAGAAGCCCCTCTACTATTTCACTCTTACCACCCTGGTGGGCAAGAACACCCCCTATCTCACCCGAAAGGGTACCCCCCGAAACGGAGACTTCAGGGCCGAAGCCGAGGTCTATCCCAAGCCTTCCAGCAACGTCCCTTACAACAAAATCCGGCACACCGCTGCTGACGATTGCCGGTTCATAGCCCCCGGACTTAAGGTCCTTCATTGCCTCCCGCGCGCCATTAATAATTGGCATCTCGTCGTACACCTCCCGCAGCGTGGAAAGCGGTGTCCCTTTGAATCCAAGGTATACATCTCTAAGGAGTACGTCCATCGAAAGCATGCCCATCTCATAAAGCAAACATCTATATATATTGAGGAACCAACCGGGAAGACTTACGCGGCGGGACAACCTGAGCAGATACTGACCCCTGAATATGACGCCGTCCAGGTCAAAGATAATTAGTTTTGGGTGTGCCTTCATACCAATAACCCGTTCTTTACGGCGCACATATCACTCAGAATAATTAGGAACTTCGAAGTAGTTCATTGTGGAGGCCCAAAACAATTATTCCATCCCGACTCCGGGGTATTTTTCCTTTATCGGTTTACTGTCCCGGTTCACGTCAGTCTGCCGTTCAAGGGCCTTTCTCAGATACTTTGGCAGGCTGAAGACGGCCTGGTGTGTTACACCGTCATAAAATTCCAGTTCGCCCTCTACCCGCTCCAAAATCCTTCGGTCAACTTCTTCCTTTGTAAGCACGACCGGGTCAGGCCCGCTGGTTCCCAGGCAGAAGCCCCAGAGCATGGCGTACGAAGGGACGTATGCGGCATAAGGAAATACCCCGGGAAAGATTTCCTGAAGTGTTCGTGCTATTGCCGTGTACGTGTAGCTTGCAACAGGAGAGGTGTTGTCCGCCTGTACCGCCAGGATACCCTGCGGCGCAAGCTTGTCTTTTACTATAGAGTAAAACTCCCGGGTAAACAGCATATACGAGGGCCCGCCTTCCAGCGGGCAGGTAAGGTCTATTATTATTACGTCAAAGAGGTCTTTTGAGTCTTCTATAAATTTCCTGCCGTCCTCGAAGCGGAGTTCCGTGCGCGGGTCAGTAAAGGCTCCTTTGTGGAAGGTGGGCAGAAACTCGCGGGCGCAGTCAACAACCTTCCGGTCTATATCTATCATTACCGCCTTCCCGACGGACTTATGACGCAAGACCTCTCTAAGTGCGGCCCCCTCTCCACCGCCTATCAGGGCCACCCTCTCCGGCCCCGGGTGCAGGATCATGGCCGGATGCACAAGCGCCTCGTGGTATATAAACTCATCGAACTCCGCGGACTGGAATTCGTTATCCAAGACAAGACACCTGCCGAAATTCAAGCTCTCTGCTATCACAATCTCCTGTATGCCCGTGTGACCGTGGTAGAGAGTCCCTTCGATTGCGTGTTTGTGGACCTCAAAGGGGTTAAAATAGTCGTACAACCACTTGTTCGGCAATTCTTTCTTTGACGAGAACTCCGTCATGCTTATACCGTCTGGTGTTGTGCGGCCTTAGCGAGTGAGGGGTCGCCTCTAGCCAGCAATACGATCTTGGAACCCTTCGGCTTGAACGCCTTTTTCAGGTATTCCGCCGCTTTCCGTGGGTCTGCGGTATGTCCACAGGTGAAGATGTCAGCGGCAACATAGCCTTCTACAGGCCACGTGTGCACAGAGAGATGTGATTCCGCCAGTATGGCCAGGCACGTAACGCCGGAGGGGTTGAACCGGTGACACACGGTACCCATCACGGTGGCCTTGGCCGCCAGGGCCGCGTTTCTGACTATTCCCTCTATCGTTTGTTCGTCGTTCAGGATTTCTCTGTCGCAATCCCACATCTCAAGTATAAGATGGCGACCGAATGCTTCCAATTCTCAACCCCCTTTCTACGGTAAATGGACTGGAAAGATAACACGATTGATAACTATACTAAAATCTGACCATCGATGCAAATTGTCTCCGCCGTGATTCCACGTCGGCAAGGTTTATCTGCTGAAGACGCTCGATGCTGAAACCTTCCACGTTAAAAGACGCCAGTATAGTCCCGTAAACGATAGCCTGTCTCAGGTTTTCCACGTTCACGTCACCCATTTTCGCCAGGTACCCCATCGTCCCGCCCGCAAAGCTGTCTCCCGCTCCGGTAGGGTCTTTAACGTGCTCCGTGGGATAACCGGGCACGAGACAGAAACCCTCCTCAGTGACCAGCAGTGAGCCGTGTTCACCCTTTTTTATTATCACGTAGCTCAGCCCGAGCTTCCGCAGCGCCCTGGCGGCCTTTATCAGGTTGTGCTCTCCCGTAAGTTGTCTGGCCTCTGCATCGTTCAGTATAAGGGCGTCTATGCGCTTGAGCACCTCCAGGAGTTCCGGCTTACTCTCGGCTATCCAATGGTTCATGGTGTCCGCGGCGACAAAGGCAGGCCCGTGCATCTGGTCGAGTACCTGCATCTGCAGCGACGGAAGACCGTTCGCAAGAAACACAAAGCGGCTGTCTCTGAAAGGTTCCGGAACCTCTGGGACGTACTGACCAAATACGTTAAGGTCTAGGGATAGTGTCTCGGCGACGTGCATCGTATCTTTATACTGGCCCGACCAGCGAAAGGTCTTCCCCTCCATTACCTTGAGCCCGGTCATGTCGATATTCTTTGTGGCCAAGGCATCACGGTAATCCTGAGGGAAATCACTCCCAACCACGCTGACCAGCCTCACGGGCGTAAAGAAAGTGGCCGCCCACGAAAAATATACCGCGGAGCCGCCCAGCACCTCCTCCGCCCTGCCGTGAGGCGTTTCCACCGTATCTATACCTACCGAACCGACCACTAACAAAGGCATTGTTTATTTCCCCTTGCTACTTTAAACGCTTCCAGCCTTACAAAACGTGTTAAGGCATCGGGATATCCTTTGGAGGGTTTTTTCACGGCCCAGGAGTTCCAGGGTCTCAAAGAGCCCCGCGCTCACCGTCTTTCCCGTCACAGCAACCCTCAGGGGTTGCGCCAGCTTTCCGAAGCCTATGCCGCGTCTCTCTACCAGGCCGCGAAGACACTTCTCCAGTGACTCCGTGTCAAAAACCGCCACCTCCGAGAGTACAGAATGGGTCTCCTGAAGCAACTCCGGCACGATGTCCTTCTTAAGGTGTTTCTCCACCGCCGCCGTGTCGTAGTCAACCTCCTCAGTGAACAAAAAAGACGTCTGGACATAAAAGTCGGCCAGGGTCTTGAACCGTTCTATGTGCAACTCCACCGCCTTCTGCAGCCAGCCCTCCGGCAGCTTATCCGGCTCTACACCGGCCTTCTGCAAAAACGGCGTCAGCCTCCGGAGCAGGTCGTCTACAGGTAACTGCCTTATATACAGACTGTTCATCCAGTCAAGTTTCGTGTTGTTAAACCTGGCGCTCGTCTTTCCCACACGCTCAAGCGTAAAAGACTCTATCATCTCAGCCCGTGATACCATCTCCCTGTCGTCGCCCGGCGCCCACCCGAGGAGCGCTATAAAATTCGTCAGGGCCTCGGGAAGGTATCCGAGTTCTCTGTACTCCTTCACGGACGTTGCGCCGTGGCGCTTGCTGAGGCGCGCGCCGTCCTCGCCGAGAATCATCGGCAGATGGGCGAAGCGCGGTAGCTCCGCCCCGAGGGCCATGCAGATAGCTATCTGCTTCGGTGTATTGGTTATGTGGTCGTCACCACGGACGACGTGTGTGATACCCATCTCCAGATCATCTATGATGCAGGCAAAGTTGTACGTGGGGAATCCGTCGGCCTTGCGTATGACAAAGTCCTCTATCAGAGTGCAGTCAAATTTTATGGGGCCCCGTATGACGTCATTGAACTCTATCTCTTCGCCGGGCATCTTGAAGCGTACTGCACGTCCCTTTTCTTCGTCACTCCAGTACGCCTTACCCTCCTGAACGAGCCTCTCCGTGTATTCCTCGTATACCGCGAGCCGGCGGCTCTGGTACAGCGGGCCGGAATCCCAGTCCAGCCCCAGCCACTTGAGACCTTCTTTAATGTCTTCTACGAACCGGTCTTCCGAGCGCGTCCGGTCGGTATCCTCTATACGCAAACTGAACGTGCCGCCCTCGTGCCTGGCAAAGAGCCAGTTGTACAGCGCCGTCCTCGCGCCTCCGATGTGCAGGTGCCCGGTGGGGCTGGGTGAAAATCTTACGTGTACCTTTTTTTCCGTCATGCCGGTTAAAGTGTTTAATCCGTCCGGGAAGTTTGGGTCTCTAATTATAGGCTAAGAAGGAGCTAAGGAACATCTTTAAGGGGTTGTCCTAAGCTTAATCAATTTAACGGGTAATGCTACAGAATTGATTTTCACGTGTCAAGGACTTTGATGGTTTGTTTGTCATACGTTCGACGAGAACAGGTGGCATTTGACAATAAACTAACCGCCGACAATTGTACTCAGGGCGTAGACCGTAAAGAATATGTACACCAGTGACGCAACCACAAGAAAGACGGTGGAGACGGCGTCCGGTCTGACACCCTCGGGGAGGAAGCGGTAGTTGATTACCAGCGTCAGCGGACAGTAAACGGCCATGGCCAGGCCGCCGAAACAGGCGTTTATTATCAGGAGCACGAGCGGCGATATCTGCGTTACCGCAAGGAGACAGCCCACCACTATCCACGCCCCGGCAAAGAACATATACCAGAAGGAAAGCGACCTGTTCTGCGCGCGGGGAAAGTTCACGTAGATTATGTCGGAGATGGTCCTCGCCATGCCGTCGACTATGGCCACCTGCGTACTGAAGAGGACGACAAAGGAGACCAGCAGGAATATATAATACCCCGTGCGCCCCGCAATGACCTCAAGCATCTTCGACTGAGTGACCGCCACCTCGAAGCCCTCCGGCACCAGGCCCGCGGGGTACAGCGTTGCGGCTGCCGCTACGAAGAACAGCATAATGGTAAACGAGGTGACAAACCAGAAGAGGACTGCCTGCTCCAGCCTGAAGTCGCGAAACCACTCCCGCCACCGTTCCAGGTTCTCTACGGTGGGCTTAAATATAAATCCGGTGGACGGTACCGATTCTGCCTCACCCCTGAAGGGGTTTATTATCCTGCCCATCCTGGCGCCCATACCCATGCTCTTGTCGCGCAGGTAATAGTTAAGAAAGATATTGCCCGTCCCGCCCACACCGGCAAAGACGAGAGCGGCAAAGAACTGGAACCTGTTAATATGCGGGTCAATGAACCCGAAATTGAGCACGCCCCGCCCCACGTCCTTCCATGTGTTCGTGTCACCGCATACCGCCACAGTGGCCATAAGCCCGGCCACGATAACAACGCACATGACCAGCATGATGGCCTCTATCACGCTGTAGATATATTTGGCCAGAAACAGGGTGGCCGCAATACCCAGGAATGTAACCCAGACCCAGACATAGGTCTCGCCCGGCCCGTCCACGCCGACAACAAGGGCCTTTAACACCCCGCCCGACGCAACGGCCCAGGCCGGGGCCAGATGCTGTGCCGTACTTATAAAAAGAAAGAAATATACAAAGTAGCCGGAGAGGCGGGCAAAACCCGTGTACACACTCTCCCCCGTGGCAAGGACGTAGCGGCCCAGCTCCTGATTCACCCAGTACTGTAGAAACACCCCCACCAGAGGGGCCCAGGCCATCGTAGGACCGTACTCGGCCACTATCGTGGGCCACAGTATAAGCTCCCCACTGCCGATGGACAGTCCGACAAGAACGGCCCCCGGACCTATCATCTGCGCAACGCCCATACTCTTGGCCGGCAGGTCCGCGGGTGTCAGGGGGGCCAGATTATGTCCTGTCTTCATCTAGAGACTCCATCCTGCCGCTGAGTCATCATCTATACCATGGGACGGTGTTATTCTAACCGATGGGAATAGCGTGCATTAGGCGAAATCTACCAGATGCGCATGGAAATCGCAAACGATAGAGTATATAATTTCGCGGCAGACTGCGGCTTTATTTCTCTGAAATTCGTCTGAGAAATCGGACTAACTATACAAAGGCGCCACTCTTATGAAACAAACGCTCTTAATAATCCTGACGGTACTATTCGTGTGCTCATGCAGCACTCTCGAACAACCGGCCCAGACGTTCCCCCCGAATTACACCGGGCCTGCTATCATAAAGGTGACACCCTGGGAAACGACCCTGGTCAGCGGTTCAACCGGCCACATCTATGTATCGATACTGGATGAAAACCGGAACCCGCTGCCTGGCCTTACCGTGACTGCCACGATGGACTCCGGTGCCAAGTCGGTGGCCTACTTCGACACGCTGATCACCAATCCCGTAACAAACGAAAAAGGTCAGGCCGTGTTCGTTGCCGTGGGGACAGGTTTTCCCGATAACGGCAACATCAAATTCAGTTGCGGCCCGGTCTCTAAGAGTGTCTATATCTGGACCCAGGGCAACAGCCCGTTCGAACCCCCCGGACCCGATTAATACAAAACCCGCTTCCCGTCCAAAAAAGGGGCGTGGGTTCGCACCATAAGCGTGGTGCGGCAAGGTCCTGCAAACAAACCACGGGCTGGAAAGACAGCATAACGGGAACTTACCGAACTTTCAATCTAACCCTGGGCTGGGTGGTTAGAGATCTTAAAATCGTTCGATACACGGTAGCAAAGAAAATAGGACAAAGGATGGACAGAATTGGTAAATTGATCGCATAAGAGATGGCTTAAAAGTCCCACGCTAATACCTATCCATAACTGCGAGAGCTGGAAAAAAAACCACGAGGCCAACAACAGCAGTACCAGTTCATAACTGTGCAACCAGATGAAATGCCGCCCTGTCTCGGTAAAGTAACGTCCCAAGAGAAAGTCTTCCACGCTGAGCCTAAAGCCTTTGTGCCTGAAATAATCGTACAAATGGTCAACATCGATTGCCGTACCGGCAAGAAAACAGGCGATACCCGAAGACGCGGAGTGGGTAGCGTAAAATAGCGCTCCTCCAAGGGCTGCGGACACTAATACGTGTCTTTTCGGTGACATTATGCCGATTGATCCCTAACAAATATTGTTACAAAAAGTTGACGTTAAAACTGCTTTTTGGTAAAACACTCCGCCGGTTAGGTTGGATACAAGGATTTCTTAAATGCCGAAAATAGTATATACGAAAAGAGGGATATCTCTTACTCTGGGGGTCAATAATTTATCCCTTGCTTTGGTGAACTGTAGTACATACTTTTTGGACTGGAGCTGCGGTACGCGAACTAACCCCTTCCGACACCCTGGTAATTGAAGCCCTTCTGCCGCATCTCATCGGGGTCGTAGACATTCCGCGCGTCAACTACGTTGGGCATCTTCAAGAGCCTCTTTATCTTTTCCTTATCCAACTCCCGGAACTCGTTCCACTCCGTCATGATGATCAGGGCATGACAGCCCGTCAGCACCCTGTAGGGGTCACTGAAATACTTTACGCCCTTTAAAACCTTTTTTGCCTGGTGTTCGGCCTCGGGGTCGAAGGCCCGTATCTTTGCGCCCAGTCCCTGGAGTTCCTGTATCACGGTTATGGCGGGGGCCTCTCTCACGTCGTCGGTCTTCGGTTTAAACGCGAGCCCCCATATCGCAATGTTCTTCCCTTTGACGACGGGCAGCAATTTCTTCAGCTTCCTAACTATCACCTTCCTCTGCCTAACGTTTACGTCGTCTACAGCGTCAATAATACTGGAGCGGAGCCTATGTTGTTTCATGATCTGGGCCAGAGCCTTCACGTCTTTAGGAAAACACGACCCGCCATAGCCGGCACCCGCCTGGAGAAACCTGGGGCCAATCCTCTCATCCAACCCCATCCCCACGGCTACCGCCTTTACGTCCGCCCCTACCTTCTCGCACAACGCCGCCAGCTCGTTCATGAAGGATATCCTGGTGGCCAACATGGCATTGCAGGCATATTTTATCATCTCTGCCGTTCGCACACTAGTAAACAGAACGGGCTTGTGTGTCCGGGCAATGCCCCTGTATATGGACTCCATGATTTTCCGCGGCCGAGGGTTGTCTACACCAACTATTATCCTGTCAGGGTTCGTAAAATCCTGGACGGCCTCTCCCTCCCTGAGGAATTCCGGATTTGACACCACGTCAAATTCTATTGGCTGGTCCTGGTTTTTCTTTATGGTCTTAATTACTTCGGTAGCAGTACCAACAGGTACGGTGCTCTTGGTCACTATGACCTTGTAGTCGTTCATGTGCCTGCCAATCTCACGCGCGACCTTCTTAACAGAAGTGAGGTCTGCCTCGTGGTTCTGCCCGGGAGGTGTCCCCACAGCTATAAAGATAACCTGCGAGGCCCTTACCGCCCTTCTCATGTCCGTACTGAAGGACAATCTCTTTTCCTTTACGTTTCTATGGAGCATGTCATGCAGGCCGGGTTCATATATAGGTATTACGCCCCTTCTCAGCTTGTTTATCTTCTTGCCGTCTATATCAAGACATATAACCTCGTTGCCAAGGTCGGCCAGGCATGTCCCAACTACAAGTCCAACGTATCCACAACCTATGCAGGAAATGTTCATTTTCCGGGTCTCAACACCTTACAGGATTATTAGGTATACGAATCAGGGCCTTCGACTCAAGTTCCAGTCCGGCCCCACATAACCGCTAACGGGAATGAAACGATATGCCCCGCCGCCCTTCCCTCACCAGGCTTTTTGGGAATAACACACGCACTCCCTTAGAAAGAAATAACAGAAGGGATTTTAAAAATCAAACGGAAATTTAGTGCCTGTAAAAAACGGCTGGACCGGCTGGATTAAAAGTGCATGAATGTCGTTGTATTTTCCGGCCTTGAGATTATAAAAATAGACGTTATCATGGATACATCCGCTGTTCTTTCCTCTTTTACCTTGACTCTAGTTTTCCGTATTACTACAATGTGCCGGAAGTCCCTCCAAAGGCGCCGCTGTGCGCATAAGGGTCTATTTTGTATAGACTTATACTTTTCTGCCGGCAGGTAAGTTTCTGGGGGACATCTCTGTGGCAAGTTACTTGGTTACGGGCGGTGCCGGGGTTGTCGGCTCACATATAGTTGAGACACTCTTGCAGAAAGGAGAGGATGTAAGGGTTGTTGACAGTTTTTCCACGGGGAATAGAGGGAATCTTGAGCCTTTTAACCACAAGTTCGAGCTTATCGAAGCAGATATCAAGGACGCGGCTTCCGTAAAAACGGCTGTCAGCGACATAGATTACGTCATACACGTGGCGGCCCAGGGTCGACTTGGAAAGCAATATTACCGGGATGTTCGCCGCTTTATCAGGTCCAATTTCTTTTCAAGGCAAAACACATCCCGCTTGCCCTCTATGATGATTTAAATTATACTGGCAAAATCTTTGGCGGTCCCTGTAAAATTCTAACGTTTCAAACCGCGCACCGTCCGCCTGAAGACACGGCGGTGTGAAAGTATGTTAAGCGTCATAAAATAATATACGTTTCCTCAATGCCCACGTGGCTCAACGGCAGAGCACGGCATTCGTAATGCTAACCGAAGGGTATACGTAAGTGTGGGGTATACAGTGTATTCCGTTAAGTGTAAGGGTTTTAGGGTTGAATTAAGCAGTCTGTATTTCTTCAGCTTTTGAATGGTTTTGACGGTATTGTGGTAACAATTTGGGCACAATTTTTTGTCGTAAGTATAGAGGACAGTCTTGAGCAAATACCGGGCTGCTACAAGCACTTTTGCCTCGAATAAGGTGTCAAATATCTCTACGGTCAAGTGCCAACAGGAAAGATAACCTTAACCCCTTAATTGTCTGAAGGATAACTAAATATACAAAATGTGGTTTGACATCTGGGTTTTTTGTGGTAAACTTCGTTAAATGTTTGGGTGGTGTCCGTTTGCATAATCATGAAAATGTGACAAACGTTTGCGCGATTGGAACTCTGTTTGTTTAGCCAAATGTGACTTGGCTTTATTTTTTGCTAGTATTGTATTCGTACGAATATATCTCATAAGTCTAATGGACACAACTACCAAGAAGCTAATTGCCAAGATGGAGGCGAAGGGTTACCGGCTTACAGAGGCGATGCTCAGCCAGTGGGCACGCAGAAAACTCCTCCCGCCTGCTACAAGGGTGGGTAAAGGGCGCGGGAAACCACCTCGTGCAGTATACCAGCCTCACATCGTTGAGCGTATTGAAACGATCTGCCGGATGCGGAAAGAGGATAAGGGGCTTGTTGAAATCGAGAAGTACTTAATAAAAGAGCACTTAGGCAGGCTTCTACTCTTCCTTGAGGAACACAGTTTACAAGACACAGAGACGTATAAACGCTTAAGAAAGTGGCAAGGGCTGCGTTGGGAGGCGTTGGGGCGCATCGCGGGCTTTGACAGCCGCCAGTCTCCAGATCGGACCGAGGCGGAAGATTATCATTTTATTTCAAAGACCTACAACGAAACTCCGGCACAAATCGGGAAAAGGGTTGTATTACTGGAATACGATACTGTTATGCGGGAGATGAACAATAATTTTATACGCAAGAACACTCTAAAGACGATTTTAGACGAGGTGCAACAACAGGATTTAACTAGAGAAGCCGTAGAGAAAGCCCGTAGGACATTAGAAAGAAAACATTCCGAACTAGAACAGAGATTAAGCGGAGTCCTGGCAAAGCTACATTAAGAACGGTGGGTGGTAGGAGTTGGGAAGTAAGAAGCGAAAGAAAAAACAGAGTACAGAAGAACTAATAGAAAGGCTGGTTGGCCATATCTTAGAGTTTTTTGTGGCAGTCGCGAAAGACCCACACCTAGGATTACCCGGCCTCGCCCCGTTCACAGCAACACGGCTTGTCAATAACTACATCGACGTGCCCCCGTCCGAAATGGCACAAGCCCTTGACCGACACGGGGGGCTTAACACCACCAAAGGCAAACCCCCGTCTATAAAGCCACACAAAACAGAATCCCTGGACAGGTTTCTTGTTTCCATGCTCAAGGCCATACTGTCATGGGAATACGCAAGGCAAAGCCCGGCCCTATTTGAAGACTATTACCTGCTTGTTCATACATACCAGTACAACACTAAATCCCCGTCCAGTGAACAGTACAGGTTTCTTCGGTCCGTGTATACCAACGAAAACGTTCTGAGACTGTGGCACCTCCGAACTTTTGGGGGTGCATACATTCAAACCTTGTCACGCCTCAACAAGAGACACCACCACATTCTTGAAGAAAACGAAAGACTATTTAAAGATTTGGGGAGACGGATTGACCTTGCAATACATGAATTAGAACAGGGGAAGCTTAAGGGCTACAAGTGGGACGGCACAGAAGAACTTATAACAGACGCTCTTAAAAACACACCGGAAAGCCGCGACTTCATGCTCAAATACGGTGTGTACCCCACCCCCCCCGATTTTAAGATGCCATTGGGTAGTTTGTTCCCCGTGTTTCAGGTAGAGAACGTAAACATTGAGGTAATGATGCGCACCTTGGATGTGTACGTTTTATGGAAAAAACGGGGCTTATTCCCCGAAGAGATAGCCCAGAAAATCTACCCCGACATACCCCAAAAAAACAGGCTCAACCGTGTGCGTGAAGACCTTTGGCGCGGCATTAAGGAGGTTGAGCGCCGCGACATATCCAAGGCCGAACTTAAAGACATCCTCGAAGAGCCACCTTGTTTGCCATGCGACAACTGTGAAGAAATTGGCGGTTGTGAGATATATGCAGCCTCCCCCGGATGTATCGGTGTGGGCAAGCCTTTGCGTAGTACGGTAAGGAGGACAACTTGCCGGATACATGAAAAGAGAATGGAATACTATTACCCTAAGAATGCTTGGGTTAAAGACAAAGGGTGGTATAGGTTTGGGAAAAAGTTTTGCGGGGTGCATCACGGACTATGGAAGAAACTCTCGGTAGGTAAAGAGGGCACCGACAAGGCGGGGGAACGATACCTTAAATGGGGGAGACTATCTTCCAGTGACAGACATAGAGATCCACTGTCCATATTGTATGTAGGGCGTTATGGGTTTTACGATAAAGAAGGTTTAAAGGGGCGGGACGAAAGGTTGTATCAATTCTTTTTTGGTAAGCCTGAATTTTCAAGCAAGAAGGCAGCGTTGAAGTTTCTTAAGGTTGACAGCATTGACCCCAAGATTGCAGAGCAGAAAGTATACCTTTGGTGGCGGCGTATTAAGGGGGAACGTAAAACGCCTCGTAATACAGGCAAGAGGTATTGTGGCATCTGCATAACGCGCGAAGCACGAGAAGACGAATTAGTTTGTTCGCGTTGTTCTGAATATAAATGTTCTGGGTGTGGGGGCAAAGGTGCAGGGCGTTGTGGTTATAATACAATTTATACTTGTGACGGGTTATTGTCTCCTGTCTTCCCACAACAAGAGAAGCCAGAGCGGCTACTTAACCATGACATAGCCTGGCAAACGCTCCGGGCTTATCTTATCCTGGCAGAGCCGGAGGAGAAACACACACCGCCGAAGCGAGGGTTGCGAGAGGTCTGCGAAATGTGCGTATCTCTCGTGTCAGAAACGTTTGTACGGCTAGAGCCTAAAACGTTATTTGTATGTAAGCTTTGTGTGTTTGGCGTCTTTAAGACCGACGACCTTTTTGAAGAACCCCGAGTAGCTAAGGCGTCCGAAGGGAAATTTAGGAAGCTTCCCAGCCGGAAAGATTGTGTTATGTGCGGCAAGCCAGTGAGAGGTGGGTATCGCCCCACCTGTTCAGCGACACACTGGAGAAAATATAAGGCGTGGGTGTGGGAACGGGAAAATATCAGGTGGTTTTATACGACGGTTTACGACGAAACGAACAAGGGGCGTTGAGAACTTTAAAAAAATTCTCTAGATAAGCCCTTTTGGTGATTGTCCTCCTGTCACACCAACCCGTTATACTTCCCCAGCTTATAATAAATATCAGAGTTTTCAGACTACCCCTTAGTAGGGGAGGAGGTTTTTTCTTCCTTCCCATCAGAGAAGTTTTTTTGAAAAACCCCCAGACACCCGCTTTTTACTTTGGCCGTGTTTACCCCCGTAACATTTAGCCAACATAGTTGTTACGGTAAATATCAGCCATTTCAGACTACCCCTGTATGTGGGAGGGGTGTGTTTTTCTGCGCAAACGTTTGTTTATAAGGTTTTACTTCTATATCGTTTTATTACGGAGATACTCGATGGAAGACACAACCGCGGCCCAAGAGCCGATTTTAACCATCGGTGAGGTTGCTAAAATGCTACATACAGACCCTTATCGTATTCGTTATCTACTTGTGCGTGGCCACTGTCCGGACGTCCAGCAACTCGCAAACAGGCGGGTCTTCAGTGCCAAAGATGTTTACCGTGTAAAGAAGGCGCTGGAAGACACAAACGGGACGCGGCACGGGGAGGGGCGTTAGTGGATGGTGAAGAAAAAAGAACCGGGCGCGAACCCGCAGACGGAGAACGGATTTTTGCGGGTTGCGAATGAGTTGGCCGAAGCATTTTGTTTCGTGAATTTATACCCATACGAATCGCGGGTGTTGTGGTATGTCTTGCGGAAGACTTTTGGATGGAGCAAAAAAACTGACCGGATTCCACTCTCGCAGTTCTCGAAAGGCGCTGGACTAGACAGGCGGTTAGTGCATCGGGCCTTAAAACAATTACGAGAGAAGGGGCTCATTGTCATCACTAAAGATGACAAGAACCACATAAGCTATGGGTTAGAAAAGGACTACACAAAATGGCGAGTGTCGTCTGCAAAGATGACTGTCATCGGTAAAGATGATGGGGTGTCATCTAAGAAGATGACGGACCTGTCATCTCCAAAGACACCCTCAATAGACAATATATCAAAAGACACTGTATCAAAAGACATATTGTCCGGCAAGCCAGACAGCGTGTCCCTCGAGATAATTGACTACCTAAACAAAAAGTTAGACACCCACTATC
>JAMXCW010000015.1 GCA_024451685.1 Candidatus Bathyanammoxibius amoris
TGCATCTCGCTCATACCCATCGTCTTAATCTCCACCCTGGGCTACATCCATGCGAGGAGGACGCTGAAGGAAGAGACACTGAACTGGCTGACGGCGGTTGCGGAATCGAGAAAGGCCCAAGTCTTGGAGTTTATGGAGGTAAAGAGTAAACAGGCCGTAAATTTTGGCTCCGACGGGTTCATAAGGGATAAACTCGAGACAATCAATGGCAAGGGATTTCTTAATGACAAGGCGGTCATTGCCCTGAATAAACACCTTTCCTTGGAAAAGATGCCGCTGGACACCAATATTTTAGCGATAGAAATTTTGGGCATGAACGGCACGACCGTAGCATCCACTAACGAATTGATGGTTGGGCGGGATGTGTCCGACGATGAAATATTTAAGCAGGGCATACATAGGAAGTATAATGAGTCCTATATCAGTCAGCCCCACAACTCTCCCGTCCTCAAGATGAAGAGCATAGATGTTTCCATTCCTATTACGTCGAGGAGAGGCACTGATACAATAGGCGTCTTAGTCAATCACTATGATGCTTCCACTCTGAATGAGCTTACAGCCAGCCGTGCCGGGATGGGCGAGACTGGAGAGGTCGTGTTAGTGCGGAGGGAAGGGGACAACATAGTATTCTTGAACTCCTTGCGCCATGCTCCCGATGCACCCTACAGCCTGTCCATACCTGTGGATTCCAGAGAGGCGAAAGCTATGAGACTTGCGCTGGAGGGGGAGAGCGGGACGCTGATAGCCCCTGATTACAGGGACGTTACGGTACTGGCCGCATATCAAGACATCCCCTCCCTGGGCTGGGGGCTTGTTGTGAAGATAGACGAGTCAGAGGCCTTTGCCCCGGTAAAAATGGTAGGCATCTTTGCGCTGATAGTAGGCCTGATAAGTGTCGCGGCGGTTATCAGCGTGGCGTTCTTCTTTGCCGCTTCGACGTCAAGGCCCATCAGGAGATTGACTGATGTAACCCGGAGATTTGCGGGCGGTGACCTGAAACACAGGGCTGTGGTAAACCGTGGTGATGAGATAGGCGTTCTGGCCCGGAGTTTTAATGCAATGGCCGACACCATTGAGGGCGACATTAAAGAAATCAAGAACGGCCACGACCACCTCAATATCATTTTAGCCAATATAGGGTGCCTGGTAAGGGTCATAGACCCTGAAACCCATAAGGTCTCTCTGCAAAACGACCCGTTTTGGGAGCTCTGTCCCGACGGACTCAAACACCCCTGTTACACCTTTTGGGGGAGAGAAAGCGAGTGCGAGCGCTGTGTCTGCCGTGAGGCCGTTAAGGATAACGCCCATCGCCATAAGGAGGAGCTGACACCGGACGGGAAGATCTATGAGGTCCATGCCTTCCCCCTCCCTAATCCCGATGGCAGCGTAACAAGGGCTATAGAGGTTATCAGGGACGTTACAGCCAGGAGGAAGATGGAGGCCGATCTTGAGGAAACGAGGATGCAGGTACTTCAGGCCCAGAAGATGTCAGCCATCGGAAGCCTCTCAAGCGGCGTGGCCCATTCTATAAACAATCCCCTCTCCGGGATAAACATGTTCTCCGACCTCCTCCTGAAGAAAACAGAGGAGATTAAAGACTCGGCCCTCCACAAGGAATTCAAGGACGGTCTCACGGAGATAAGAGAGGCCGCCAGACGCTGTAGCAATGTGACGAAAGACCTGCTGCGCATATCAAGGATGCCGAAACCGGCGAAAGAACCCGTTTACATCAACGAAATCCTGCAACATACCCTTGGCGTGTTTGTGCCTCAATTAAAATTATTGAAGATAAAGCTCGTAGAAAAGTTATCTCCGACTATTCCCCATGTCCTGGGGAGTAGCAACCAGTTAGAGACGGTGTTTATGAACATCATATCAAATGGCGTAGACGCCATGCCGGAGGGCGGGACATTGACCATTAAAAGTCGATACGTCCCAAAGGAGGAAAAGGTCCAGGTAAGTATAACGGATACCGGCAGTGGGATTACTAAACAAGACTTGCAGTATGTAATGAACCCGTATTTCACCACCAAGCCCCCGGGGAAGGGGACCGGCATCGGGCTGTCCTCTGCCCAGTTAACGATACAGTCCCACCGGGGCACGATAGAGATAGAGTCGGAAGTGGGCAAGGGTACAACGGTGAAAGTGACACTGCCTATCACCAAGCCGCCCCCCTCTGTACAGGGAGGCCCTGCGACACTCTAAATTTTTTTGCAGTGGCAGGGCTTTGCTCTGCTCAAATGTAGGGCCATGTGCGCCTCCGGCGCAGGTGGGGGTGAACAGACGGTCGATGAGCGTCAACGAAGTAAACTTCGTTACAAAAGGGTCACAGGTTGGACTCGGAAGCCGCGCGGTAATTAGCTTGACGGACTTGAACTGAGGAGGTAAATTTAAGTTGTTGGGTACGTTGGCATTCTTCCAGGGTTTTTGGCGGCATGTCCTTATGAGAGTTCTGGAAAACGCACGAAACTGTCACTGCGAGGAACGGAAATGGCGAAGTCACGCCAGAGGCTGAAAAACCCGTCAGTTAGTTTGGAGGGGAGATCGCAATGATAATGCGCAACGTTACTTTGCAGTTTTCAGACATCTTTTTGTATATGGAGGTGCAGTTATATGGTTGCTGAGAAGGTACTCATTATAGACGATGAGGAATCCATCCAGAAAGCCCTCTCACTTGTATTGAAGGGGGAGGGGTACAATGTCAGCGTAAGCGGGACGGGCAACGGGGGCCTGGAGAAACTCGCCAATGAAAAATTCGACGCCGTCTTCCTCGATTATAAATTGCTGGACACTGACGGCCTGAATGTGGCCAAGACTATACGAAATACAGACTCACAGGTCGCCATAATCTTTATAACCGCATACTCTTCTATAGACACGGCCCTTACCGTAATGAAGCTGGGGGCCTTTGACTTTCTGGAGAAACCGCTTCAAAAGGATAACACCCTTGCCTCCCTGAGACGGGCCCTGCTGACCAAAAAGTTTCTTGAGAAGGGCAAACATGCGTTGGAAAGGCCCAATATCCTTGTTGTGGACGACGAACACGTGGTACGTCTGGGACTGGAAGAGAGCCTAAAGGGTGCGGGCTATTACTGTAAGAGCTGCAGCAGCGGATACGAGGCCGTAAGGAAGGTTGAAGAGGAGTTATTTAATATCATCATAGTGGACCTTAAACTCGGGGATATGGAGGGTACCGAGCTTGTACGGAGGGTACGGGAACATTTCCCCGAGATGATGGCCATAGTTATGACGGGCATGCCCAGCATAGACAGTGCAGTCATGGCCATGAAGTCCGGCAGTTTTGATTATATAACAAAACCCTTGGATACCGAAGACGTAATCGGCAGGATAAAACTGGGGTGGGAGAAGTACAGGCAGGGCTTCCTGCTCAAACAGCTCCTCCACAACCTGCAGGCGGCAAACCTGGAGCTGGAAAAGGCAAACCAAAAGCTGAACGCACTCTCAGTAACGGACGGACTGACTTTACTGTACAACCACCGCTACATACTAGACACCCTGGAGATAGAGTACCAGAAGGCGCGGAGATTCCAAAAACCCCTGTCTTTGATTATGCTGGATCTAGACCACTTCAAGACGATAAACGACACATACGGTCATCAAGGTGGTGATAAAGTGCTTGTGAAGTTTGGCTCGTTCCTTAAGGAGCATCTGCGGACCATAGACATAGTGGGCAGATACGGCGGTGAGGAATTCTGTGCCATACTGCCAGAGACCGATACGGCCGGGGCCGTAGTAATCGCAGAAAAGCTGCGTCAGGCCGTCAGCGAAAGAACCTTTGTCCTGGATAATGAGATAAAAGTCCATGTCACTGCAAGTTTTGGTGTAAGCTGTATACAGGATGCGGGTGTTGACTGTGTTGATACCTTACTCGGTCATGCCGACAGCGCACTCTATGAGGCAAAATTGAGGGGCAGAAACCGGGTGGTCTGCTGGGCTGAGATCCACAAAAAGCCGGAAGCTCCCGCCAGTCAGGTCGCAAAAACAGCCGTCGCGGATTATGAACGCTATGCGTCAAGTACGGCAAAAGACCTGAAGAGCAGCTACGTACAATCCGTCAAGGCCCTAGTTAATGCCCTTGAAGCCAAGGACGGGTACACTGCCACACACTCATACCTGGTGTCCTACTATGCCGGCGCGGTCGCAAGACACCAGAAACTCTCTGATGAGGAGGTAGACGTCATTGCTACGGCGGGTCTGCTGCATGACATTGGAAAGATAGGAATCCCGGACGGGTTATTGAAAAAAGAAGGTGCGCTTACTAAAGAGGAAACGGCCGTTGTAAGAAAACATCCAGAGGCGGGGGCAAAAATACTCGGCCCGATGGGCTTCCTGCAGAGGGAGCTGGAACTGATCCATTTCCATCAAGAACGGTGGGACGGCCTCGGTTATCCCTACGGGATTAAAGAAAATAATATTCCATTTGGGGCGAGACTGCTGGCCATATGCGATGCATTCGAGGCAATGACCTCTGAAAGGCCCTATCGAAAGAAGCCGCTTACTGCAAGGGAAGCCCTGGAAGAGATTGAGAGGATAGGCGGTAAGCAAATAGACCCAACCCTTGTGGCACCCTTCGTGAAAGGTATAAAGGAACTGCTGTCAAAAGAAAAGAAGATATATCTAAAAGACCTTAACAAGACTGTGCTCCTGCCGCAATTGTAGGACACGTTGTAAGATAGTGAATCCACTTTACCCCGTTATCCTTCTGCCCGCAATCCCCGCCCATTAAGAACGAGTAGCAATCCGTTCCATGTGTAAAATACCTCAACGCTAACGTGTAGGGTAGGGGCAGGCCCCTGTGCCTGCCCAAATGTCTGCCGTAGGGACAGGCCACGCAAGAGGCGGATAAAATCTGCTGCGACAGTCTTAAGCAGAGTAAACTCTGCCGCTACAATCTTGAGACTATGTAGTGGTCGAGCCTTCGGCCTCGAGGTCCTCAGCCCGAAGGCTTGCTCGACTTTATGGTCAATCTATGCAAGACATTCCGGGGGAGGGTAAAAAGAGATTGTAGTTGAGACTGCGACTCAGTCGTATCTACTGGTATCTGCGGTTTACTATGTGTGTGTATTTCAGTTAACAATCGGGCCTCAGGGCCGGAACGCGGCGTAACTACTTGTCAACTGCGTCGTTGAGTTCCTTCAGAAGGCTTCCCAGGTCGGTGCTGTGGATGCTTACGGCAGTGCCTATGTTAACTGTACGTGCCAGTGTATTTAAGAGCATGGGGTTCCTTAGCTGTTTAAAGCCCCGGTTTACCAGGACGTCGAGCGTCTTCGGATGTTGTTTCACCAGCTGGTAAACGTTTGTTTCGGGAGTTACCACGGTAATTTTCTCTCCCGCATCTTGTTGAGTTTCCTTGACAGGTTTCTGGCCAACTGTCTTCCAGATGTTGTAGCCGAAGAGACACAGCGCGCCCCATTCCAAGAAGCCGCTTATGCCCATAGGGAGGTAGAGGGCGGTCATGTTGTAATCCGCAGCCAGCGGTTGACACGTAACGCGCAGGACGGTACCCGTGTTTATCAAGACAAAACTCCAGAACAGGGCCCTGTAGCTATAGAGCTGCACTCCTATGCTCATGGGAATCATCTTGGAGGCGCAGCCCAATATCATCATGGTTATAAACCCTACGAATATGGCGTGCCGGTAGGCGCCAAACAGGGCGTACGGCACCGCTGCACCGGTGTAGAATTGGTGTAAATTGAAGTACAGCAGCGCGAGTTCCGCCACAATGAACCAGAACAGGGCGGCCTTTATGAACTTCCGAAAGTCCTTTCTCGGCACACCGGATTCTATTTCTCCTATGCGGTGCAGTCTGAGGTTATAAAAGAAGAGCAGGACCGCCAGCGACTCCAGAAACCCTGCCACAAGAGACGTTGTCTTGAAGAGGGGGTACGTTTCCATAAAGAGCAGACTCAGAACCCTGAGCAGGATTGAGGCGTTTAGCAGCAGGAATGCGTAGAGGTTTATGTCTTTTTTGGGTTCCTTTATACCCAGGAATATGGGTAGGGTCTTGGTCAGGATTCCCAGTATTACCATACAGGCGAAACCCATTATCTGCATATGTAGCATGGGCTGTTCTACCCGGGGCGGGATGGTATCCAGCCCGTTATAGGCCATGTATACCAGGGTCCCAGTGAAAATCAGTGCCTGTACCAAAAACCAGGCGTATCCCGCAAAGAAATATGCCTCGTAGACCTCAAACTTTCTGGTGGTATTGGAACGGTATGTCTTGACCATGAGATAGATAAAAAGGCATATTGCCAATAACTCCATAAGACTTCCGGCTATGGCCATGACCCAGAACGGTGTATAGTTTCCCATAAGTAGCAGATGCCTGGACACGAAGACCAGTACTATGCCGATTGTCATTGGTATAAGCGTTTTCCCGGCGATAAAGACGTTATACAGCGGCGTGCCCCAAAATCTGGGCAGCGCAAAGTAGGATATCCCCATGATAAAGAGTCCCACCCACCCGTAGACCTGTGTGTGGCCGTGAGCCTCCAGCATGGCCCTGGGCACCCCCGAAAGGGTGCCGCTCATGGCAAAATAGAACAGGAAGCCCGCACCGTACAAGCATCCTGTGGTTAGCGCAAACAGGATGGACACCTTCAAGAAGCCTATGTGGATGTCTTCCGGCCGGGGAACGGCGCCACCCTTCAAGGCGGTGGCATCTGAACCTTCCAGGGCCTCGTTAAGCTCGTCAACCAGCTTATCCGATGACAGGTGGAGACCCAGGGCGAAGAAAGACATCTTTTCGTCAGGCCAGTGCTCCTCTGCCAGTTCCAAGATTTTGTACGTGTTGAAGACGGCCCTCGTCTCGGGGTAACGGGTGGTGACCAGCCTGAAGCTCATGTTCTGGTGTATCTTTCTGCCGGGTGTAACTCCAGCGGCTTCAACGCCCGCGGCAGGGGATGCAATGGCGGCGTTCAGCTCCCGTAAGAACGCCTCCAGATCCGCTCCATCTTTAGCGGCTAGAGTCTCCAGGTCGCTGTCCAAATCCCTGAAAGGATAGAGGTGGAACTTGTGGAATACCTTTGCTGCGGCAGGATATTCCTTCAGTATGTCCAGTACCTTGCTGTTTTTTGCAGCCCTCACGCTAGCAGTTCCTCAAGTTAAATTCTGCAGGAGAAGAAGTTAAATGTATAAATAGTAAGTGGAGGGTAAAAAAAATAATAGCACAGAGGAAGCAGGTAAGTCAATCAGTTATTTCCGCACAAAGGCTTTCGCCGGCGGCCTCGCTCCGCCTCAGGCGGATTGGGCGAGCCCTCAGAATGACAATTCTGGGGACTTTTTCAGAGGTCTCAATATGTTTATATAGTATTTTAAATACTATTTATATGCTGTGGCTTTTGCCCTGAAATGTTACATACTTTCAATATTTAAGTTCCTCATTTGAAGTGTCTCTGAAGAGAATGAAATGATGACCGGTCGCATGACACGAAAATATTTCGTTCCAATTTTGGCGTTGCGGTGTCATATGGAAAATATTTGGTGTTCATTTTCAGATGCAGTTACGTAGAATGGCTTTGGATGCGGGGGGTTAATTAGCGTAAGGGCTGAGTGGACAATAGGATAAATGGCTCACCAAAAAGATGCGTGTAAAAGTGATTATTTGGCACGCGAAATGCAGTTTTTACTGGATGACTGTTGCGAATTTAGAAATGTTTCTGGTGGAAGAAGGAGCCCTACAATGAAACGCACTATGAAATTTGACTATGGCTTAAGGGCGCGGTTCAGGTCGAGCAAAGGGGTTAGGGCCTGTCTGATGTGTGGCAGGGTGTTCAGGAGTGATGGGCCGCACAATCGCAGGTGCCCCCGTTGCAATTATCTGCTGGAGCACGCCCGGGAAGGCACATATTATGAGCCGAGGGTTTATTCGGCCATGGGCGCTCGGGGGGTTGAGGTATTGGACGTCACCTAGATATCGATTGGTGAGTCTGGTAAAATCCCTCGCGAAGGCGGTCCGTATCCAAATCGTTACACCTTGTATCATTTAAAAAGTGTGGAGGGGTGTAAAATGTTCAAAAAGAACGTGAGGTCTTTTAACGAGACGGTATTATTGCAGCCCGGTAGAGACGTGAGGAGACCGAAGGGGAGCCGAAAGGCGCTTAAGATAGCGGCCAGCGTTGGTGCCAGTGCCGGTACGGTCGTCCTCGCCTTCGTGAGGACCTAGATCATGGCCATATTGACTATTTTGCGCCCTGGTCACACGGATGTGGATAGAAAAGGGGTGGTGTTGTGGGTACCAAGCTTATTGACAGTAAACGACGCTTTGCAGAAATAGACGTATACCCCCTTACGTTTGAGCCTGAAATGGCGTGGGGGAAGTGCTTTGAGAAGGAAGAGGTGGATAAGGCAAAGGTTGGGGCCGCGTCGAGACGGCAGCGATATTTGCTCACCAAGAACAGGGGAGGCGGCTAGGAGTTAAAAGCTGGTCCTCCATCTCCATTCCGGAGTGCATGAATTGGTTAGTTCCCGTAACTGCCTTTCACAGAGGATAATTTGACATCTGTGACCCCCAGCAGTTTCAGGTGACAAAATCCTCTGTGGAAAGGCATGACTGAATATCTGAGCCAGAGGATGCGTTTTTTACTGTCCCGTTGACATAGATAAGGCGGGACCACATTATACACTCCTGCCCCTGCCAGTATGTCGGTTAGCCCCCGTTGTTCCCTCCTCTTAACAGGGGAGGAAACGTCCTTTTGTGGGGTCATCCTCCGGGCCCCACATCCGTTATGCCTAACCAGCGAAATAATGAACTATAACGCTAATCCCCTCGGCCTGTTCCTGGGAGTCGGCGGCCAGGATCTTTAGTCCGAGCCTGTCGCCGGGTCCGTAGTCTATGGACTGAATGGCCGTTGACCCGGAGAGGGTGTCCTGGGTGAGTGTGGCTGTGCGGCCCTGGGCGGAACCGTTCTTCATCAGGTCTATTTCCACATTACTCCCCCTGGGTGCGCTCCGCGCATGTATTGTAATCCTATCTATTGTAACGTCTTCACCAAACAGGAAGCCGTCGAAAAATACCTCCCCCTGGCTGGGCGCCCCTTCATGGTACACCGTCAGATACCGGTGTTCTACTTTAGGGGCCTGGAGGAATATCCTGACGTCCCTCACGTCACCGGGGGCAATGTTATCGATTGTCCCGGCGGCGGCCGAGCCGTCATCGTGGACGGTAACGACGCAGACGGGCATCTCGCCACCGGGGAAGGCGGGAGGCTGGACGGAGTCAGGCGTGTCGCCGGGACTCCCCTCGTAGCTGTTCAGTCTCGCGGAGGCGTCCACCGTAAATAGGACCTTGTTATAATATCCCGCCGTCATCGCAGCGACCTCAAACTCACCTGCCGTCCCCAGTCTTATGTTATTATTGCCCAGGAAGGTCGCCTCGGTGTTGCCCAGCATAAAGGCCCCACCGGCTATCGTGATAGACCGGTTCGGCGTATCCTGCGCCGACGCCCTCAGGCGGTGGGTAACGTCTCTGGCATAAGTAAGCTCGCGTGTAATCTTGTTTATATCCGTGGCGTCTATGAGTGAGCCCATGCCAAAATACTGCGGGTTTACCACCTCCCCGGCGTCCGAGCTGTGGAAGTGGACATAACCCATCACCCAGTCCACGTAGAACTCCCCGGACTGGGCGGGTAGCGACGTTACCTCTGTGTACCCGGAGATGTTTACGCCCGATTCCCTGTCCGGCACCTCGTCCAGCCTCACCCTGTATGGAGAGCTCGTGAGGATGATATGGAATTCCGTCGTGATGTACTGGAGGCTCTCCCTGCGGTTCACCTCCGTTGTAAACGTAGCGGTCTCCACAGAGGCCCTTACGTCCAGTCTTACGTTCTCTAATGAATCAGGCATGGTTTGTCACCTCCATCTCATCTCTCAGTCTTATTTGGAGACCTTTTGATAAACTATTATTATGGAGCCCAGTCCGCTTCAGGCGAAAAGTCCGCCAGAGGCGGCCTCATGCCGGTCAAGAAACTCTTTAGCTCATGATGTGAAGCTTGACCAGTACCGTTTCAGATTTTTTGCCGCTAAACTCTCCGGAGATTGCCCGGCCGAAGGGGGTCGAACCGTAGAGCACGCTGCGCAAAAACTTCAGCCTGAGCGCGACAAAGACCAGGCCCATGGACGCGGCGGAACCGGGTACGGACAGTCTGAAATCAAGCGTCTTTTTACTGTTGGCGCGCACGGGCCCGACGCTGAACTCCGTCCCCGTTGTAAGTGGTGTGTAAGCGGACTGACCGGTGAGTCTTACCTCCAGGTATCCGTTATCCACCATCTCCTTTCCGAGACGGTTATCGTTACCCAGCGGAAATGCCGATATTCTCACATCATCCGCGGCTTCAGCCGCCTGAAGCCTGGCGAACCACAGGTCAAGACTGAAGGTTCTCTCGGTGTCCTTCCGGTACCAGTTCACGGGTATTGTCAGCAACTCGTGGTCTGTCTTGCCGCTGCGGTAGAGTTCAAGCCTCTCCTCTCCCAGGCGTCTCCCGGAAGGCGCAAACGCCGTGGTGAAACTGAGCCGCAGGGGGCTGCGGGCCTTTACGTCCGTATTGAAAAGCCAGCCCTGGGGGAACTCCGTTTCAAAGTTAAAATCAAATATTGCAGCGGCTGCGGCGTTGCTCCTTAGCATCCACCCGTCGGCCACGCCCGTCGCAAAGGCGAACTCGTAGGCACTTCCGGCCTTTACGTCAGACCAGAAACCCAGCAGTGACGTCTCCGGCAGTCTTGCACCTGTCTCCGTCTCAAGCGACCACTCCGGGGCCAGCCCGGTGGAAAACAAAAATTGCCACGCACTGCCCGCCCTTGTCTCGGTCCTTAGTCTTTCTTCTGCGATAAACATTTAACAATCGACTCCACTATCAACGGGTGAGGTCTCGTTATGCCGCGTTTCGACCTTATCAGCGCCACGGCCTCATCAATTTCCATTCCCCCGGAGGTCAGGTAGGCGGTAACCGCCCCCGCGCTCCGGGATATGCCCGCGTCGCAGGCCACACAAACGCACTCCCCCCTATCCAACCAGCCAGAGATCGTATCAACAACAAACCCCACGGTCTCACACGTCCAGGGAACGCAGTCGTCAATCTCTACGTGCACGTGCTCCCGGGTTATGCCGTTAAGACTTATCAGCAGTACCTTGTACTCGTCCTCAGGGAGTTCCTCGGCAACGTAACGGTCTGTAATGTACAGGTTGTCTATTATCTCGTTCATTGTTGGCTTGAGTCCTATGCAGTCTCCAGAATCCGCTCATACACAAGACCCGGTTTTCCGGCCAGGTCCCATGCCTCTATCTCGACGTCTACGGTTTCTTCGTAGCCCCAGCTGCCCGAGGGAGGTTTTACCTCTATATTGTAGCTGCGGCGGGTGCCCGTGAAGGAGAAGCCGGGGCTACCGTGCTGGTAGACGTCCCCATTAATCTTGACCTTCACCGTGCTTATATCGATACCTACGGTGTCACTCCTCACCGTAAACCTTAGCGGGTTATTGAGGGGGACGTTTGTCTCTTCATCGGTGGGAGACGGGTATCGCGTTACATATGGAACCGGGTCAACCGGCGCGGTAACCCTGGGCGGGGTATTGGCCAGGGCTGTTACCTTTTCCGGGTCGCCCAGCCCTTTTGCGGTAATACCCAGTCGTGCCCGCTGCGTTTCTATGCTGTCCGCGGCCACGGGCCAGGGCGGTGCCGCAAGAAGCGCATTAACCAGCCCGTGACCGTATATCTTCCGGTTAATCTCGTCACCGAGACCTTCACTTCTCAGAATGGTTGCCGTGTCGGCCAGTCTTTGTCTGACCTCCCCGGGGCGATAAACAATACCGCCCGCAACCACAAGCGCTGCCACACCGGCCACGTATGCCGCACTGATTGAAGTTCCCAGACCAATCCCCATACTGTTCGTTCCCTTTGTTGAACCGATACCTACTTTAAGCTCTGAACCGTACGTTATCCTGCCGCCGCCCTGGGCGACCAGCTCAGTGTTGCCGTCTCTTGCGTGATAGATACGCCAGGTCCGCATGATCTGCACCCATATATCCCAGAAGCTTTTGTAGTGGTCGGGCCTGTCACTGAGGTTTATGTTTCCCACACCTATCACCTTCTCGTGTCTTGCCGGAAAGAGTGCCATAGAGATGCTGCCCGGAAAGTCGTTATTTATACCTGTGTATGCCGCATATGTGCCACCCACCGGCGCTACCAGGATGATGCCGGCCCGGTATGCCCTGTCAAGGGCCTCGCTCAAAGCATAATTGAAATTATTTGATCCGAAGCCCAGGTAGATGACCTCCAGCCCGTTCTCTATGGCCCAGTTCACGGCGGCCACCGCACGGTCCCATGTCAAAACCCCATCGTCGTCTGATATCCTCAGGTCGTACAGGTGGGCTTCGGGGGCCACGCCGTTTATGCCCAGGTCCAGCGGTCCGCCGGGTTGGGAGGCGATAAATGCCCTGCTGCCGTCGGCGGCGATAATACCGGCCTGAAACGTCCCATGGCCGTAGCCGTCCGTGCCGTCGGGGGCCTGTTTTCTGACAAAGTCCCAGCCGCCTTTAATGCGCTCTCTGAAGGCCACGTGGTTTGAGATACCGGAGTCCACCAGGCCGACCCGCACACCCGTGCCTTTATTGTACAGGTGGACCAGGTCCGCCCCTATCCTCTCGAGCGCCTTCCTGCTCAAAAGCGAGGTCTTTTCGTCTTCATACTGTGACGCAAAACCCTGAAGTCTTAACATAATTCCTTCCTCAAAGATGTAACGCCTATGCCGTCCCGCAGCGCAAGCGCTGAGGCACCTTGAATCACGCCTGCCGGATTACCCCTGGTTCAGTCCCGGATTTCCGGCCAGGTCGGTGGCAAACGCCTTGACGCTGACACTGCGATTGTACTCAAAGTCCGTGGTGGGGTCTATGGTAATGACATACTCCCCGGGTGTCCCGGAGTAGCTAAAACCGGCGTCCCCCTTCTCATACCTGACGCTGTCTACCTCTACCCACACGCTGTCTATGTCCACACCCCAGCCGTCGTCCCTGATGGTAAGCGTAACGTTCGTGTTGACCGGAACCCCAGTCAGTCCCGGCGCCGGTGTTGGGTAGTTGAATACATAAGGTCCCTGTGTGTCCTGTGTCTTGAGTTCACACCTGAGTCCCTCAAACCCCAGGTTGGAGGTGGTGACCTCTGCCCTCAAACTCTCAAGTGCCTGGGCATAGCCTTCAAGCTGGGCCTTAAGGTCTTCATGGCTCCATGCGTTTCCGCTAACTTCAGTCTTCAGGTCCTCAAGGGCCGTATAGGCCTGTGCCCGGGCGTCGGCCATAAGGTCATCCAGAGACCAGCCCAGCGCGTTAAGCTCCGCCTTGAGGTACTCAAGCCCGGTGGGGTATTCTGCGTCAAGGAATGACTCCAAATCCTCCAGGGCGTCATATACTGCCGGGTCAGCGGCGGTGTATTCGTAGTTATTACTGTAGCTGTCATAGGGCGTGTAACCACCAAAGACATAGCCTTTGTAGCTGCCGATGGTAACTGCGGACATTTGTGACCTTTTACCGGGCATATCTGCCCTGGTAGTCCACGCATTGGCACTTTGGTCATACTCCTCCGTTGTCTTTATAGCCGTGTTCAGGGTGGCATGATCCCCTCCGGCGATATAGCCTTTACCGTTTACGGCGGCACCACCGGGAGCAGTCGTGGCCTCACCCTTGCTGGTCTTTGTAGCCCAACTGTTACCGCTTTGAGAGTATTCATAATTATCAGCATAGTTAGTGCCACCAGTCCTGCCCGCTACAGCATAATATTTATCAGAATCCAAAGTAAAACCACCTGGGTGACTACGGGAATTTGGGGGCAGTGCCTTACTTGCCCAAGAGTCTCCACTCTGCGAATATTCCTCATGCGCAGAGCCTTTCCTGCCGTACATCTTATCACTCCCGATGGTGCATAGCACATCACCGACACCGCTGCCTCCCGTAGACCAGTTGGATGAACCGGTTCTGGTAGACCACGAGTTGCTGCTCTGGGAATACTCGTAGTTTGAAATGTTGTTCATCGCGCCGGTGACATATAGTTTGTCGCTGCCTATAGAAGTGGAACCGGGCAAGGTGGCCATGCTTGCGGGCATAGATGTCTTTGCGGTCCATGAATTACCGCTCTGGGAATATTCTTTGTGATGGTCATTCCCTCCACCGGATATAGCACCGCCGCTTATGTAGCCTTTATCTGTGCCAATGGAGGCGCCCCCGTGCTGGTATCGGGCCTCTGGAAGCGCCGTCTTGGTCGTCCATGTATCAGCCATTGTTATCTCCTGTCCGTCAGGCCGGTGTAATAGTTAACGTATAAGAACCCCTGTTAGTGCCCACCTACTGCCCCTTCCCTGTTGTCTTCAAGCTGTTTTACCCTCTCCTGCAGTGATTCAATAAGCCTTTCCTTTTCGGCCTCCGGTATCTGCGGCAGGTTTTCGCCCCGGTTGCCCTGTACGAACCTGCGCAGGAATTCACCCTGCCAGTACTCCGGCTCTGCCTGCTCGTAGTTGCCGGGGAATTTTCTCTGCGGGGCAAGCCGGTCCATCTCCTCCTTGAATTGCGTTATCTCCCGCATAGTTTCACCAATGGCCTTCTTTATGTTAAGAAGCCCCCACTCCTTCATGGACACCTCAAGCCTCGACGTCTCGATAGAGAGCTCAAGCCGTTCACGCTCGAACTGGTCGCTAACCACGTTCTCAAGCTTGTAGTCGCGTTCCCTGACGTTCACCTCCTCGGTCTTTATCTCAAGCTCAGTCTTCCGGTACTGATAGTGCATGTCGAGCAGGCTGTGGTAACGGGTGTTTATCTCCGTGAGACATTGCCTGTGGGCACGGTCGGCCGAGCTTTTCTCAAACTGCCCTATGATGAAATTCTTTATCTGGTACCGGGAATGACCGAGGGGGAGGGTTTTGAAGAATTGTTCTACCTCTTCCAGCAACTTCCGGTTCCGTCCCTTAACCAGAAACAACGGGTCAACGTCTTTGGTTAGTACATTCTTCATTATCTTCCCTCTACAAGGTTAAGCTGTAGCGTAGTCCGCTCACACCAAACACGGCGGCAGATTTTTACCCTGAGGCGGACTGTATTTCGCACGATCCGCCGGTTTGTTTGGAGGGCGTATTTGCCTGAGGCGCGACCTTCGGCATGACTTGCTCGAATTATGATGAATTTGTGCAGAGCAAGCTCTGCCGCTACAATCTTCAACGAAGTAAACTTCGTTGTCTACCGTTTCATTTTCAGGCGCGATGGGTATTGTCTCTGTACGTGAAGGTTTCAATCCGTTTCTACGCCCTTCCTCCAGCCCCAGGTCTCTGAGCCGAGGTACTCCTGGCCGCGTTTATGGACACGGACGCTTACGTCTCCAGCCTGGACGGGGCCGTCGTCGGACTTCTGGAAAGCGGTGAGCCTGTAGACCACCACATCGCCTTCCTTTTCCCCTTCCGCGGCCGCCTTGCCGGGCCGGCCGTTCCCGCCGGCACCCATCAGGTAGACATCCGTAACGTGGGGCCTGCCGCCTATGTGCTGCACGCACTCCACCATGTGGTTATACTCCCGGTAGCCCCGCAGCACTATCATGTCACCGTAGGGGTTTGTGTACGAGAGCTTCTTTATGGGCTTATCCGGCAGGTCGTTCCAGCCGGTATCCACCGAGCCCAGGGGCCTGCCCTCGGCCACCTCACCGTCCTCAAAGGTGACAACAAATCGCATCAACTCCGCCTTTGGTGTCATTTCTCATCTGTCTCCTATATATTGTAGTGGCAAAGCAGGGGCAGGTCTTGCGCCTGCCCTGTTTGGGCGACCACAAGAGTCGCCCCTTCGAATAGTCGAGCAAGCCTTCGGGCTGAGGTCTTCGAGGCCGAAGGCTCGACTACTACTTATATTGCCTTGTTTATGAATAAGAGAACCTCAGGGTACATACCGGGTTATCGGAGAACGGGCTTGCCGACGCGGGCACCCTTACGGCCAGATTAAAATACAGGTCGGCACCGCCCCCGGGGACGTTGGCAGAGGAAAGTTCCAGACGGTTGTCAGAGCCTGAACCTGCCACCCTGACGGCCCCAGCGGCCCAGTCGCTTGAACCCGGACTTGAGTACGTGGTGCCGGAGCCATAGATGTAGGAGCTGCCCGCCGTACCTGAACCCAGCACCTGGGAGTTAAAGCTGTTATGGTTGTCGTCGTTCCAGAACTCAAGAAACGCCTTCGACTGCGTTTGGCCGGCTATGTGGATGCAGAAGACGTATCTGTTGTCGCCGCCCTGCTGCAGGCCCTGGTTGGTGCCCGCGAGGGGTACCTGGTCGACTATGGAGCCGTCGTCTATAAAGGTCTTGTCTATCTCGACGGAGCCGGAGTCAGGTATGATGATTGTGTCACGCGTGCCGGTGGGGTCACCGTCATTGGCGGCCGAGCCGGTCCATAACAGCGTAAACGCGGACGCTCCGGTACCCGTGGTAATGGGATTAAAGTTACTGTCCGACCCCGAACCGGCTGTCTTTGCCACGTTGCTTGTGGTGTGGTTATAGAACCAGTAAACGTCAGGTTTTGCCATCGGAAAAATCCTCCAAATATGTTTGAATCGTGTCTATCAAAAGTCCTATAATCGCGGTTAATGGTTACCGAAAGGGAACGAAAGGGAAAATTCATAGAGTATTTTACCAAGACCCCATCCGGCATATGCTGCCCGCACTTCTGGTATCTGAAATGGGCAAACGGATGCCCGTACAAATGTGAATATTGCTACCTGCAGTACACCTTTCGCTACCTGCCTGAACCCGTCATCTTCACCAACCTCGATACCGCCATGCTGAAGGAGGTCAAGGCCTGGCTTATTCAACAGACCGAGCCTCGTATACTGGTCACGGGCGAGCTGGCCGATTCCCTTGTCTACGACAAGAAAGTGGGCCTGACCAAGCTTTTAATACCCGTCTTCCAGGATTCAGGCCTCAATCCCTGGGGCCATCGCCTGTACTTCCTTACGAAATCAACGTGCATTGATAACATCCTCAGTTTCAGGCCTTCGCGCAGCGTAATAACTGCCTTCTCCGTAAATTCCATACCCGCGTGGGAGGCCTATGAGCACGGCACGCCTTCCCCGAAAGAGCGGCTTGCCGCGGCTGACACGCTGAGCCGGGCGGGCTGGCCCGTCAGGATACGCCTCGACCCGATGGTGCCCATCCCCGACTGGGAAGAATCGTATGTAGAAATCGCTGAGGAGATATGCTCCATCAAGACCCTTGAGAATGTTACACTGGGCTCTCTTAGATACTTCCCGGGCCTGAAAAGGTTCGCGAGACCAGGACACGGAAGCGATATATTCTCCTTCGGCAAGGACCATAATGACCCCGATAGGCGGCGGAGAGTTCCTGCCGAGACACGCCTGCGCATGTACCGCAGGGTCGTTGAAGCCCTCAAAGAGCGAAGACCGGATATCCCAATAGGTCTCTGCAAGGAAGCGGAATCCATATTCCCCGGCCTCCCGCTGCCGCTGCCCCAGAAGGACTGCGCCTGCATCTAGTCAATCCTGTAAGAGGCGTAGTACGCCGTGCCCCCTGAATTCCTCTCGCCGTTTATCTTCTCCGCCTCAAATCCGTGCATCTGGGAGACTATTCTGATGAACTCGTCAACAATCTCGTCGTAACGCTCATACATCTCGTCTGTTATACTGACCGTCTCATCCTTACCCTGCAGGTAGTGCTGGTAGAGATTAATTTGTCCCCTAATCCTGAAGGTGGTTAACGCTCCGTCAGTAAGGGCCAGGACGAAGCCGTCTTCCCTGTCTTGAATCTTCTCAAAAAAACTCTGGATGAGCCTGGCGGGTGAACCCCAGTGGTCGAAATCTATGAAGGTAAAATCCATATGATTCTGAAGTTCATTATCCAGGAAATCCTGATTGTCTCCCACGAAGACGTTTTCAGCCCCCACAAGTTCCTTAAGCCCCTCTGCCTTCTCTTCGTCCTTCTCTACGACGAAGACCTTGCTGAATAAGTCTTTATAGAACCCGGTGAGCTGTCCCGTTCCGGCAAATAGTTCCAGTGCTTTGGATTTTTCCGCCTCTTGAGCGGCATCCATTCTCAGTCTGAGCTTGTCTGCGTCCAGGGCATCACCCGATGCCTGGTCCGCGGATATAGTCAATTCCTCTTCGATTTCGTTGTAGGTCTCCAGGACCTTGTCTTTTAGGTCCTCCACACGCGCAAGAACACTGTCCAATAGATTTTCGGTCATTTTCTCACCTCCGGTTTCTCAAGCACCACAGTCATGTCGTCCTGTCCTACCACCTGGTCTATCAGTCTGAAGGGCCTTATGTTCAGTCCGTCATACACCCAGGGGTGTTCGGTAAAGTAGATAAAACTGTCCTTGTTAAAATACCTCACATGAGTTGGGTCGCGGAAGGCACCCGTGCCAGCCTCTACAATGGGTACAACCGCCGTCAGACGGCCCCCGGTTTTTAAAACCCGGTGCACCTCGTTCATCACGAAGATGAGGTTCCGGCAGTGCTCCAGGAAATGAGAGGCCCTAATCTCATCCACGGAGCTATCGTCAAATGGAAGTCCGTGGCTGTCAACGTCCCTCACGACGTCCACATCGGGATATCGGTGTACGTCTATCCCGATGTAGTCATCTTTCTTGTTGGAACCACAGCCAAGGTCCAGTCTCCTCACGAGACCTTTCCCTTCACCATGTCATGGATTCTGGCACTGGTACCTGAGGCAAGCGACCTGTCCTTTATGAGCTGCTTGAGCAGCCTGCCAGCCTCGGTATTGTCGTTCGAAAAGTTCTCGATGCTTTCTATGAGGGTGTTTGCCGCCCCTTGCAGCTCCGTTTTGTCCCTGCCGGCGACGGTCAACATCTTTCTGGCCCTCATCAGACGGCCCCAGCCTAGACCGGAGGCCACCATACTGCCCAGCAGGGTTATACCTCCCCCGACCAACGGGGCAAGAGGGAACACGGGTGCCGTCTTCTCTATGGCCTTGCCGACAAATTGTGAGGTGTACGCGACCTTCTCACCCAGAGAGGGCTGGTACGGGTTGTAAACCTCCGGCGTGGATACCTTGTCCATTGCCTTTTTGGTTAGATTGTCTACCACTGCCAGATGTTTGTCCGTCTTGGCGGTAGCTGTTGCGGTCAGGGCCTTTTCATGGATTCGCTCCACGGCCTTGGAGCCGCCGCCACCGCCGGTTAAAGGTCCAAACACAGGAGGCAAGAGGGTTGAACATCCGGTCCCCGAAAAAAGTAACAAAAAGACGATTGTCAAGACTACTCCTTGCTTAACCATTCTAGATACTTCCTCCTACAGTTTGCTGAACAAGAGGGATGAAATACATTTCTTCTCTCCTGAATTTCCCCCGGGTTAATGAGATAAATCTTTTTATTCAAGTCGCTGCTGCATATGATGCATCTCTCTCTATCGGGCAGGAATCGATACAAGATGCCTGACAGGGTGGTGGCCTCGGCAATTTCTTCCCGGGCGCGGTTCCCAAAGTTAAGCCCCTGTCTCGTCCTCCTCTGATGTGTGGCAACAATCATTTCTCTCCCCCCTCGCTCATGTGCGTTGCGTTTGTCTATACGGCTATACAGTCGTTGCGTCTGAACCAGCCGACCGTTTGTTTTATGCCCTCATCAAAAGTGGTCTCGGGCCGCCATCCAAGCCCTCGCACTCTGGTGGAATCTATGGCGTATCTCCTGTCGTGTCCCAACCTGTCCTGCACGTGCGTGATGAGTCCTCTTGACGCGCCCAACTCGTCTAAGAGCTTCTCTGCCACCGCCAGGTTCTTCCTTTCGGCGCCACTCCCCACGTTGTAGACCTCGCCGCAGGAGCCTTTATCCATAATGAGCGCGACGGCAGCGGCAAAATCCGTTACGTATATCCACTCCCTGGTCTGCAAGCCGTGGCCGTAGAGGGGCACGGGTCTGCCAGAGATGGCATTAGTTATGACCTTGGGGATGAACTTCTCCGGGTACTGAGAAGGCCCGTAGTTGTTACATCCTCGAACCGTAACCACGGGTACGCCGTGCGTTACAAGATAGGAATATGCCAGGTGTTCCTGGGCGGCCTTTGAGGCTGAATACGGGTTTCTGGGCCTGAGCGGGTCCGTCTCCTTCTTTGATCCTTCCAGACATTCACCGTAGACCTCATCGGTTGAGACGAGCACAAACCGCCTTACACCATGCCTCCTCGCGGCTTCGAGGACAGAGTGAGTACCCATGACGTTTGTCTCGAGAAATCTACCGGCCTCCATGATGCTCCTGTCTACGTGGGTCTCGGCGGCAAGGTGAACGATGTTTTCCGGGCGGGACTCATCCATTACGTGCTCCACCAGTCCCCGGTTGCAAACGTCGCCCCTGTAGAACCTGAAACCCGGCCGGGCCATACACCCTTTCAAGTTCTCAAGACTCCCCGCGTAAGTGAGCTTATCGAGGACCGAGACCTGCGTACCCATCTCGAGAAAGAGCCTTGTAAGGTGACTCCCGATAAAACCCGCTCCACCTGTTATCAACGTGGACATGATGCTTACCCGATAGTGTTTAAAAAAGAACTCTCCAAAAAGTATTTCAGGGGGCCACAGGGCCCGGAATCGCCTGTTGCGAGTTCCACCAGAGACCGGTTTGTCACGCCAAAGGTGAAAGGCCGCCAGCTTGTGTGGAAGGCGGCTCTGCCTTTGGCACGACCTCTGTCATGACCCTGCGGCGCCCATAGAACACAGAACCGGAAAAGAACAAGGCACTGAAACAAAAAAAGGCCCGAGGGATATCGTTCCTAGAGAAAAATTCCCTCGGACCTCTTGACATCCCCCGGTCTGAGGCCGGGAGATTCTTCGGTTACCGACTTACTGGACTGTATTAATGGTCCGGCGGCTTAACTCATGCTAAACATGCCTCCTGCACCTGTTCGCTCTCACCTGTGCTGGTGGGGTCGCAGCAAACACCTTCCCCGGCCGCCACCAATCTTGTAGCCATGGCCAGATTCAGCGGAGAACTTCCCGCGTCTATCCACCAGCCGTCCAGAATGCTGTACTCAAGTTCACCCGCCCTCAGGTATGCGTTGTTCACGTCGGTTATCTCAAGTTCGCCGCGTTCTGAGGGTTTCAGACCCCTGATGACGTCGAAGACGTCGCTGTCGTACATATAAAACCCGGTGACGGCAAACTCGGAAGGCGGGGTCCGGGGCTTTTCGATTATCTCGACCAGCCTACCCATCGGTCCATGAGCTGCGATCATGCCTGGCGTATGCGGGCCGAATCTCGCCACCCCGAAATTTTGCGGACTTTTAACCTGCGCAAGGAGAAGACGCGCGCTGTGCTCCTGTTCGAGGAACGCCGTGACGTGGCAACTCAGGTCCTTCTGGAATATATTGTCCCCAAGTATGACCGCTATAGACCCGCCGTCTGCGAAGTCTTCTGCCAGCGCCAGCGCTTCGGCAATTCCACCCTCGCCTTCCTGATAGGTGTAGTGAAGCCTCTTGAGGCCAAAGTCCCTGCCATTCCTAAGCAGTCCGAGGAAATCACCCGCCCTGCAACCGCCCGTTACCACCATAATGTCCCGTATCCCTGCGTCTATCAGGGTCTTCAGGGGGTAATGTATCATGGGCCTGTCGTAGACCGGCAGCAGGTGCTTATTCGTTACCTTTGTCAGCGGACCCAGCCGTGTCCCAAGCCCGCCCGCCAACACTACGCCTTTCATGTCTTTTGTCGTCTCCATATCAGCCCTGCTTTTCATTGGATGCGCGTGATCCCTGTCCGTTCCTGCTGTTGAAGTAGTATCCGAAGGCTACGCCGCCCAGTGCCTCAATCACGCCGAGGGAGGCATGAAACCTGTCCTTGTCGATGTCGTATACGATATTGGCTATGAGCAGGACGCACAGCGTGCCTATCAGCGTGAGCGTTATCAGCGCCCTTATCGACCCCTCCGGCAGCCAGAGGGGTTTGTCGTGTTGGAACCAGCCGTTAGTCATTTTAGATACCCTCGCCCTAATCCATACCGTCTTTTATTTGTTGCCGAAGCACGGCAATATCTATTGAGAATCTGTCCGCCAGCACTTTTAAAAGCGCCTTTATGACAGGGGCCTTAAGCTGGCTTTCTTTTTTCTCTTCTCTCTTTGCGGCACTCTTACTGAGGCTGATAGTAATGGGATTGCCTTTTGTACCTTCCCAAGCCCCTCTGTAGTCTCTTGAAGGTAACTGAGAAGAATCTATATCGTCATAAGGTCTACCCTCTACCCTTGCTGTTTTAGCGGCTTTGGCACATACCCGGTCCATAAACGCCTGCTCATTCTCGCCTTCTTTCCGAGCGTTTGGCGCGGGGTAAACCACAATAACGGATTTATCTGCCTTGTAATAAACCCTGACCTTACCCGCCTCGGCAGAATCAACAAGCAACATAAAACAGAGAAAGAAGACACCTATGTATCTCATTATTATTGGTCTCCTATTGCAATGACCCCTACTACGTCCATGTCTGTAGCCGTACCGGCATCGTTGAAAGTCCTAATCTGTACTGAACCAACGGCCCAATCACTCAATGTGGCTGAAGCAATCGCGGCAGACGCTCCCGAAAGACCTGCGATCGCCGCAACGCCGTAGTGTGCATTTGCGAAATTAGTGTCCCAGTTAACGGTGACAATACCCGTTCCGTTGTCAGTAACAGAACTCACATTATATGAGTCAAGGATGGCGGCCGTGCCCGTATCGTCGAATTTAACCCATCCCTTTATCACCGCATCGGCGGCTGGGAGTCTTGAGTCGTTCCCTTCACAGGCAGTATTCGCCGAAGTTCCATAGGGAAGTTGAGAGCCTGTTAGCTTGGAAGAACCGTCAAGCCCCGCGTAGCCGCTGGCGGCATCCTTGTTGGCCGTAGCCTCGACCGTAGAGTCGTGGGCTCCGGACCCGTGCGTCGTGGGCGTCCGGGAGTCGGTCATTCGTGAGTCGGAATCCGTTACGTATTTATTCGTGCCTGACGGCGTACCGGACGTGCCGGCCAGGGCCGCCTTCTCGTCGGAGGCGGGGTCGTTGGCGTTTGAATGGGTGGCGTAGTTGAGATTGAGCTTGCTCTCTACAATGGCGGCGGTACCGGAGACCTCGGTGTCTGTTACTGTACCGTCCGTTATTTCTGAGGAGTCTATCCCCATGCCGAACGGATTATATTTGTTTGTCGTGCCCTCGCTTAAATCATCAGTGGTCTTCGTCCCAAACCGGGTATCAAATCGCGTGTCCGTGTGGTAGAGATTAGTTGAACCCTCTGAGAGGTCGTCGGTGGTCTTACCGCTGAATTTAACCGTGTCTTCGAGGGATACATTTGCCTCATTGGTGGGTGACTCGGTAACTATAAAATCGGAGGCGTCAAAATCGAGTGTTGCGGTGTTCGCGACCTTCTGTGTGTCACCCTCTTCCGTAACAGGGTTGCCGCCTAAATCCTGGTACGAAGTGCCGTCGTGTGAGACCTGGACCTTGCCGCCCTGAGCGTTCCACCTGAGACCCGGCAGGTTTGACCCGCCTTTGTCAAACTTGTAGTATTTATCGGTGTCGTTGGCGTCACCGATGGTGAAGGTGTTGTCAAGACTGCCGGAGCTTGCGAGATATTCAGAGCCTTGCATGCCGTCGAGCAGGTCGGCGTCAAGGCCGGAGCCCGTGCCCTGATTTGCCTTTGTGACTGCGGTGAAGTCTATTACGTCCCCTGTGTCCAGCCTGTATTTCACGGGGGCCCACACATAATCAAACGTACACAGGACTAAAGCCATTGCAAGGGTCAGACAACAGGCAATGGGCCATATCTTACCAGCGCCTCTCATGTTACCTCCCGCCGATTATTCAAATGTGGAATTGTGATCACGTCAAAAGTGCAAACAAAAAAAGCCCGAGGGCCTTCATTTCTGAAATCCCTTCGGGCCTAAGGATATCCCCCGGTCTATTGCCGGGGAATTCTTCAGTTACCGTTTATTTTATGACTACCTTTTATTTAATCGTTGACGCCTCGGTCAGGAAATGTTCCGGCATCATACCCTGTCGCTTTACAGTGAGCCTGTACACCTTTCCGGACGGCACCTCTATCGACGCCACGGTGACACCCTCCCTCGTGACGTCCAGTTTACAAGGGCCGCTCAGGTTGACTACCGTCTCATCCCATCCAGGGTCCAGATTAATCTCCATCCTGCTCAGGCCTCCTTTCCTGGTCACTGCAGAAGCGGTGCCTGTGGTTAAACACAGCGCTTTCTTCTAATCTTAAGGATAGCACTCTACCCCTTTTTTCTCAACCATCTTCCTCTCCGTATCAATGTTTCTCACCGTGTCCTGATATTTCTCAACACCGTCGAAGTGTACGCTCATGCCGGTGATCTTCCTCCCAACTGCCAGATATTCCGGCACATGCGCAACCTTCTTGTCGGCGGCAAGGACCCGTTTCAAGAAACCCCAGTCTCCGCACTTCATGTAACGCGTGTCGTCATCCCACTTTATGTTGTCTCTGAACATGTTACGGTGCATCATCGCAGAATGGTCTATGTAGTTCCGGATGTTCTCGACCCAGTATCTCAGCCCCGGTGTCCACTCGTGCGACAGGTCCCAAATCGCCTCCAGGTAATCTTTATCTCTGGAAACCCTGAAGACCTTCATATAGTGATAGGCCAGGAATACGTCAGGACGGCTCTCAAGGAATTCCGCCAGAGTCCGGTTTCGCTGCGGATGATAAAGGTCGTCGTCGGTTGCGTAAGTAATGTACTTCCCTTTACAGAGCGGAAGGGCCTTATTTATCAGCTTTACATAGCGCACCTCGCTAAGCCTCTGTCCGTCTGTGGGATTCTCCCGGATTATCTGGAAATCGTCGAAATCCTGCCTGAATTGCCCGGCCACCTCAAGGGTCCCGTCTGTGGAGCCGTCATCGCATAGGACGAGCTGAGTGGTGCCGGGGTAATCCTGCTCGGCCAGCGTCTGAAGCGAATCCCTCAGGAACTCACAGCGGTTGTACGTGGTTAATATTATGCTTATCATGTTGAATGTATGGCGTTTTCCTACGTCGTTCCTCTTAAATAGTGCACCAGCATGGTAACAAAGGCGGAGCCGAAGAAGGCCGACAGGCCGGCCAGGAGCTTCCACTGCGACTTCAGTCTGACAAGGTCGTTGTGGTCCCTCAGAAAGATGGTAAACTTGTCCTCAAAGCCGCCGACACGCTCATCCAGTCGCGCCACTTCTTCCGACAATCTAACCGTCTGCTCGGCCATGCGCCGCATCTCCTCCAACATCCGTGCGTCACACACCTTCATCGTGCCAGTACCTCCCCGTAAGCGGTTGACCAGCGGTCAACACCCTTCTCTATGTCATAGTTTTCCCTGACATAACCATACGCGGCCTCTCCCAGTTGAGTCCTCTCTTCCGGGCACTCTATCAGACGGCTAATCGTCTCGACCCACTGGTCGTCTTCTGCGGTTATGCCGGCCAGTCCATTGCATAATGCCTTGCCGTACTCGCCGTAGTTGCTTGCGACTATCGGTATCTTCATGGCCGCGTACTGCAGCAGTCTCAGGTTAGACCGTGACCTGGCGAACTCGGTCTTATAGAGCGGCGCTATCCCGACGTCAAACCTGAACGACGCCATCCAGAAGTGAAATTCTTCTATCGGCATGAAGGGCTGCAGAAATACCCGCGTGTTCTCCCTCTCGTAAAGCCCCTTCGGGCAGGCGCCGTACATGATGAGGACGACCTCCGGGTATTTCTGCAAAACACTCTCCAGGGCCTGCTCCACCAGACCCAGGTCCTGGACATGATAATGGCCGCCGGCCCAGCCGACGGAGAGCTGTTTCCTTGCGGAGAAGTTCATGCGCTCGATGTCGGCAAAATCTATCTGGTTCGGCAGTACGTAGACGGGGGTGTCCACCAGTTCCCTGACGGTCTCGGCGATGGCGTCGGTGGAGGTCGTTATTGCGTCCACACTGCGCGTAATCCGCAGGGCGCTCAACGTCTCAGCCTGGAGTCCCTTCCTCACGTACTCCACACTGTCGGGATATTTAAATATATTGTCATCCAGTTCGTATACCACCTTCTTGCCCTCAAGCTTGCAGTATCTGACTACGTGACATATCAGGTCGCCGACCACCCTCTGGACAACAACGAGGTCGGCCCAGTCTACGTACTCCTTCGCGATGCCAGAGACCACCCGGGTCTCCGCCAGGCCTCTCTTGCGGAGGTGGCGGGCAGGGAGTGTACACCTGTAATAGGTGCAGGCGTTTGCAAGCGGTGAGACATAAAGTATCTTCATCATATAAGGGCATGCTCCATAAGAAGGTCTACGTAGAGCTGCGTCTGTCTTTCCACGGAAGGCAGTGTGCGCGCAAAGCCGTCGCCCATACCCGGCGTCCACTCGAAGGACCATACCTCCTCAACCCAGGGGGGGATGCCCACCCACATGGCGGCTATACTGGCGATAAAGAGTTGTCTCATGAAAAGCCCCGGTACCATGCCCAGGGCAATGCTTGAGGCGTAGACGGCCTCAAGGTTTACTTTGGGCCTTGGTACGCCCTGCTTTTCCATCCAGGTCAGGGTATAGTGGGCCGCGAAGCCTGATGGGTCGTTAATATTACTGTAAGAGACCGTTGATTTTATGGGTACCCAGTTGCCCGGGTCGCTCGAGAGTCTGAGCGGCGTCAGGTGTGCGTACATGCTCCAGTTGTCCGCCTCCTGCTGAAGCCACTCCACGTCCATCTGCTGTTCCTTTATGGAGAACAGCCTCCCGTCCAGGTAGACCGGGTTCCGGTGGTTTATCTGCAGCCGTGATTCATCTAACAGTGCCATTTCTCACCCAGGAAAAAAATCAAATTTATCATAGCTTTCTTTTACTTATTTTGTCACTTCTTCTTCCCCAGTGAAACCACCGAGGTTTGCGCTACCAGCTCTGCCTGCCGGGAGTAGGCGAAGTTCAGGGTTGACTCCTGCACCCAGCCTATACCGTCGGCAGACGTCCATGTGGTATTGATGCCGTACCTGTTGATATATGCCCTGTACCCGCCTGCGGCCCTCTCGATGTATATCTCAGCGGGCTGCGGATTGATTTCCTTGAGCCGGTCACTCAGGCCCGTAAGCTGTGAGTCCATGCCGGAAGACACCGTGTGTTCAGATATTCTGGGCAGGTAGTTTACCGGCAGCCCGGCGATGGGTGTCTTATTATAATGGTCCTTGGGGTCGATTCTCAGGTCTTCTCCCACGGTGCGGCTAAACGCCCAGTTTTTCAGGTCGGCGGACACGTACTCATTTATGATGGCCCTGTTGTTCTCATACGCCCTTCTGAAACTGGAAGACCTCATCACCCTCTCCTCCGTAAGCATCCTGTATCCGGCTGAGACTGAGGGGGCCTCCTGATATACCCAGCACCTGATTACGTGGTTGTAATCACTTGCGGGGTTATTGTCCTTCGGTACCCCGGCAACCTTGCTGACGGTGCCCCTGAAATGTTTACCGTCCGTCAGCGAGCCTGAATAGAAGTGGAAGCGGTTAGAAAACCAGGCCGTCTGGCCAAGGATGAAGAAATTGTCGGCACGCACAAGATACTCTTCAATCATCGGTATATCCGTGGACATTTTCAGCTTGTTACCGAGTATCCTGTCCACCAAGGCGTCGAGATCATCAGGGTACTCATCCTTAAGAACGGGCCATATCTTCTTGTACCTGACCCAGCCGGTGGCCGGGCTGTTGCCCTCCTCTGCGTAGAAGATGACGCCCCTTAAATAAAGGTAGGCCAGTCGTCTTCCGGTCTTCATCTGCCGCCGGGGGCTGAAGAGGCGGGGGGGTGAGTATCTTGGCTCGGGTATTACCCTTTCTGCCGATAATACTCCTCCCGGGCCTATGACCCGGTCCCCCGTCCTCTTCGCTTCAAAGGCCAGGCTGTACCTGCCGGCCTCGTCTTTATAGACAAACTCTCTGCGTGTGCTGGACATGTTAGACGGGGTAGCTCCTCGGCTTTCCGGCCACTGCTACCACACCAAAGGTAAAGCTGGGCGATGTGCCGCCGATAGTGGCCGTTGCCCTGACATACCTGCGGAAACCGGTTACACTGAGTTCCTCCGAACCGGTATCGGTCTTTTGCGTAAAGGTAGCGCCTGAGATATCCGAGAAGCTGGAGTTATCGTCCGAGTCCTGCAACTTGACGTCAAGTGTAGGTGACGTCCCCGCGGCCGCGCCGACGTCAAGGAAGCATACCAGCTCCCTGGGATTACCGTAGTCAGTGCCATGTGTGTCAATGGCGGTGCCGTTGCCGCTGGAAGTCCGGGCCAGCGGTGAAAAAAGACCGGCAACCTTTACCTCTCCCATCAGATCTCTCATCCAAGATTCCTCCTTATTATGTTATCTGTCCTAGATACAATATTTCATCCGGGTTGTCGCCCAGACTTATTACAATCCCCACGTTATTGCTGTCAAAACGGTTCCTCATTGCAGTGGAGAGCATCAGGCCGCGTGAACCCACGGTTCCACTGATACCGTAGGCCAGCGTTACGTCTTTGCGTCGTTCCGCGTCCTGAGGCCTCTCTATTCCAATGCCCGTGAGTTGCTGGTGTCGTGTCACTGTAACCGCCCCCTTACTACAAGTGTGGTGACTGCCTTTCCGCTTGTTACGTCCTTCTGTATCTCGTACCCCACCACTACGGGCTTGAAATCCGGGTCGAGTGCAGGGATGGGAATCTGCTCCGAGCCGTCCAGGTTTGACATTGACTCCATGTCTATTTGCAGGCCCACATGCACGTTAAGTTCCCCCATTACCTGATACGTCCTCAACACCTCGTCCTTGCCGTACCTCTTTTCCAGAAACGGCAATATGTTTTCCAGTGACTCCCAGCTTGGTGTGTTGATGGACAATTCCCTGGAGGGCGTATCCATGACCGCAGTCGCATCGGACGCGCTGCCCCTTGAGGCGGCTCCCCTTTCTGCGTAGGTCTGCATCTTACGCAACTGCACAGGCGAACCCTGGACCGCCCCGGCCTGGACTATCTGTGTCGCAACGTCCGTATCGTACCTGCCGTCGGGACCGAGGCTTGACAGTACCCTGCGCATGCCGTAAGAATCTTTGCTTATCTGGGTGTAGGAAATGGACTCTTCTCTGGTAATCTTCCTTCCAAGTATACCCCAGGGCGAGATGTCGTCTTTAGCCATGGATTTAAGTTCTTTGTGGGTGACGCCATCATCGGTATAGACTACGGCTTCCGTGGTGGTGACTTGGGCTGCAAGCTCACCTTCACGGGTGTACCAGTAATCGGTGCGGGTTTCTTCCAAATTTTCAAAGAGGCCGAATACCACCTGTCCGTATTGCGGAAAGAAAACCATCTGGTCCAGTGAAGTAATCCGGCCGGGAATGGCATAGAACCTGCGTCCTACAACGTTGCCGTACTCACGTGGTGCGGCAAAGCTCCAGTGTGTATTCTCATAGATGAAAGCCGCTTTCTCCCTGGAGAAAAGGACACGGTTCGGTCCCGATAGCGTATAACGATACTTATATGTGGAGCGTGTCTCACCTAGAGTAAAGGAGGCATTGCCGAATATGTCCTTACCCTTAAGTATCGAGACCTCCTCTTCGGAGTAGCCGTTTACAATGAATGTGTCGACGTCATACGTAAGACCATAAGGGTTTGGACCCCATATTGTGATGGCTTTTGAAGTCGCGTAAACGCGTTTTCCGGGTGTACTGACACTGTAAGGTGTACCTGTGGAATCGGCCTGTGTTAGGAAGTATTCCCTTTCGATACCATAGGCATAGTTCCCTATCCAGCGGTCTCCAATCCTGTCGAGTACCCACTGGTACGGTTCTGATGTAATCGGTCCCTTGAACCTCTCGGGCCTGAAGCGACCGACGTTGCCGCGCAGCCTTATCTGGGAGGGTTTCTCTTTCCTGATTACCTCCTCCCTGACCATCCGGACACCGCTTAGCTCCAGCACGTTTTCTGCGTCAAGGGCATACTCAGCGGCACCGCCTTCGGTGATGAAGACATGACCAGCTACACTATAGATAAAAGGCTCCATCGGGCTTACGAGTGTCTTGACCGCTGAGAGAATGGGAGTACCGGGTTCCACGGTAAACTGTTTTACCCAGTAGGCGGGCAGGCTGGAGTGCACGACGGTACCGGCCATCTGTCCCAGCGTCTCTATAATCTGATTGGAATTCCAGCCACGTTCACCGAACTCGTCACCGATAAGTATCCAGGGACGATATTCTATCTGTGCCTCACTCCCAGCATAATCCTTTCGAAAGTCGTCATACTGCGTTTGAGAGAGGGTGAAGAATATCTGCTTCTTCTTGGGTGATTTCCTGCCCTCAAGCTGCATGGGTGAGAGCAGGCTGAGGCTCTGAGACCAGCCGTCAGTGCCCAGTTCTTTGCTTATCCCTTCGACCACGAATTCCCGTTGCTCTCCCGCTACGTCGAACTGTATGGTGTCGCCGGGCTGATAACCCCCTGAAAAACTGTCCAGTTCCACTGTAGCCGTCTCTGAGAGTGCATCAAGCCCGTGGCTTACTTTAATCTTTTGCAGGTTTTCAGTGATGCTTACCATGATTTCAAATTGCCGGCTGATTGTTGATTAAGGTTATCTTTATGTCCGTCGCCTCGGTAGTGTCCTTCAAGGCTGCGAAGTGGAGTCCACTCACGAGAGGACCCGAGTTTTTGACCTCAGGCACGGGGGCGCTGACGTTAAAAACTATCCTGGGCAATAAAATCTCCATAGAGAAACTACCCTGCACCGCGGTAATCTTCAGGGAAGAGGTGCTGAGGTCATTGAACCTGTTGTAATAACTGAAATCCTCAAACTCCAGCGTCAAAGTGCCTGATACGTACCTGAGACCTTCGCTGATGGAGTATCTCTCCCTCTGGCCCAGAACAAAACCGTTCCTGTCAAGCTGGTTTGCGATGACAAGCTTGGCGTTAAGTACGTTGTTCAGTACGCCGGCACCGTCCTGTATGCTGACCTGATATGAAATGGGCGCACCCTCGCCTTCTAACAGGGAGGAAGCAACCGAGCCGGTAGCCGTGTCTGCGGTCTTTGAGAGTATATCAAGCAGGCCCGTAACCGGGCCACCGTCACCGGGGAAATTGAGTAGCAGTGTGTCTATCCTGCACCCTTTAAACAACAGGAAACTCCCGACGTCGTTAAAACCCTTTTCTATGGAGAGGCCGGGAGGGAGACTGCTGCCACCCGTGATGACGTGTGTATAGGGTGCGCCACCACCGCTGGTACTGGCGTTTCCGAGGCTGTGCTTGAGAAGTGTGCCAATGGAATCAAGCTCTATGTCAAGTGCAACCTTGCCGCCTGTGTCGATGTGGCCAGACCCGGCACCCGTAGACATCCTCTCCGAACCGTCTTTAACCTGCATAAAGGCGCTGCCCCTGACACCAAGCCCCTCGGCGGTAAAGGGTATCAGCCTCATCTGGGGGCTTGGAGGGGTTACCCCGAATGTGGTTTCTTCTACATAGGAAAGCCTGGTACTATTTCCTCTGGACTGTGGCATCGGTGTCTACTTAATACGCCCCTACGGATGGTCTTTCCAGGGCCGTGAGTACGACCCTTGCAGTCTTTACAAATGCGTCTGCACGTGCGGATTCTTCGGGATACTCATGGCTAAGTATCGCCGAATCTATTACATTGCCGCTCAGGGTGGGGTCGGTGCTCACCAGTCTCTCCACCGCCTCCACATAGCGCCATAGCTTCTTTTGCAGGATGTCTGTATCGACACTTACCGTTCTGTCGGTAATCTCCACTGAGATCCTGTGTTTCAATTCCCGCCTGCTGGAGAGGATATTACCTGTCGATGTTTCCAGGCCGACCACCGTTATGTTTGGATACGACGGGTCCTGGTGCTCTCTTTCAACGAAGTATCCCTGTATGTCATCGAGGGTAATTCCGTCGTTCCTTTCGGTATCGATGGTGTCTAGCTTTCCCGGCATATTAGTTTGTAAAAAGGTCTTCACCTGGTCTACGACGTCTTCAATCATTTGCAAGAAACCTCCATATTCCCGTGCCACATGATTAACGGCAGTGCGCAATAGTCATTACGCAAAAAACGCAAAAACTTGTTCGGACGGAGGCAAACCCCGTCGCTTCGTCACTCGTGCGGGTACCGTCTACCTTAGACCTAAAATCCGCTATATTGGGGGCGGCCGGGTGGATGTCCGCACGGACTCTATAAGCAAATGTCTAGGAAATCCCTGTTCACCCAACTGAACCACTAGAACCTGTATCTCTTATAGAGATCCAGGACTACCTTTATCTCATCGGGCAGATGCGATATGTACGAAACACCGGCTTTAGAACTTATACCCAGCCTGTTCCTGCCCCGGTCGTAATATTTCATGGCCACCAGCTCGATGGCAGCCTGGTCGAGGTCCTTCGGAATGCTGGCATAACCGGCTGTGTACTGAAGCCGCACGTTCTTCTTTCCTCTGGAAAATGTCCCGGAGTTTAGCTTCAAGAGTCCAAGCTGGCCGTAAAGTGTGTATGCCGATGCATCCTTCTCGATGCTATCGACCTCCAGCAAGGTGACAGTGGAGATTGGATACTGATTGGTCAATATCCCCTCTGTCCCATCACCGTCGTAGTACTCGTCGTAGGTGCCCTCTGTAAAGGTGCGCCCACAGTAGGAGTGGATCAGGTCAGTGGCCCAATCCACCAGCCTGCTTATGAGCGCATCGTCAGAGCTGCCCGCGACGCCAAGGTAATCCTTCACGTTTGTCACCGTAGTAAGAGACATTGTCTTTTACCTGTCTATGTCCTGGCGGTACTGGTTTTCTTGCCCGTGGCGTGTCTGGACGTATTCCGGCATGCCGCCTTCCGGGTGGTCTTCTTTAAATGGACCATCTTGTCTTTGTAGTCCTTGATAGTCATCACATTTTCCCTCCAACTGAATAGCAGGGCATTTTTACACTCCTGCCCTTAAAAACCCTTAATTTCTGGTGAGGCCGAGTGGTGCCGGCAGTCACGTCTGAGGAGGGCAACTCTGCACCAGAGGTAAAACACCTCTCTTGCAGGGGGGAAACAACAACGTTCCGTGACCCCGGCACTCTGGGCCCTTGCGGCCGCTGTACTACGGCCTTACGCCTGTGACCTTGCAGAAGACCTCGGGGGTCCTCAGGATGAAGTCCAGCCTGGATATGGTCCTTATCCACGACTGATAGTACTCAAAGGCCGTGCCCGACTGGTCTACGGCGAACTCCATGCCCAGCCGCTCGCCTATAATGGCCTCGTCGAACTGGCCGCAGAGTATGTAGGAACAGTCACTTGAACTGCCGACAGTCAGGTTTGTCGGTATCTGGGTGGTGAGATGCACCGGTATACCCATCAGGCTGTCCGGCTCCTTCAGGCTGGGCGAGACGTTGTAGATGTACTGCCCGTTAGAGTCCTTTATTTTCCTCAGGGTGTTTTTGGTCCTGGGATGCATCAACCATGCGGATGCGGCGCCGTTGTTGAGTTCTACCTTGTAGAGCGCATCGTATATATCGTCAAAATCCGGCGTTCCACCGTTTGCGCCCAGAGTTACCTCGTTCACGTTGCTGGTGTTCATGATGCCCAGTGGTTGATTGGATGTCCCATCGCCCGCGATGAAGGCGATATCCTCGGCAAGGGCCAGCACTTTGGCAATGTCCCTGCGTACGGCCGCCTCTGCGGCGCCGGAGGAGTCCTGCAGCAACTGGTTTGACACCTTAACCATCGCCGCCAGTACCTTTGCCACCAATTGCGACTGCGCGACGGTCTGGTCACTGGACGTTATCTGCGCATTCTCACCTATCCAGTATGCCATGGCGCCACCGGAAATCTTTGGTATGTTGAGGGTGTCGGTAGCCATCGGATAAACGGTAGCGCCCGCCCTCCTGATAACCGCCTGGGCCGTTATGCGGTCCTTAACCTCACTGACGTGCTCTTCCGGTACAAGAAAGCCGCCTGCCGAACCGGTCCCTTCGCCCAGTGCCTTCCTCTCATAGCGCGCCCCCGTCCAGTCCTTTGTTGACATTGCCTTGAAGAGGCGGCCAAAGCTGAACCTGCTCGGTTCACCACTCCCTGCCCACTTCGAGGGGAATTCCAGCTTCCTTGGGCTCCTGACCATTTTATGTACGGCGTCATTCAGCCTGTTCTTCACCATACCCTCTATCCTGTCGGCCAGGGACTCCTTGTGTTTTTCAAGTTCGCCGGGCATGCCCTTCAGCATCTTCTCAAGGACATTTACCCTCTGTGTGACTTCCTTATTCATCCAAATTCCTCCTTTGCGGTAATTACGTTCGGTTACAATTGCAGATTCTGCACTAATGCGGCCAAAGGGTACGACTGCTCCTTATCTGGAGCCGGACGAGCATACGCTGGACCCAATGGATTTCTCTATAATACTGACTACTTCGTATGAAGAGATCAGGGGTCTCGCCGTGAGATCCTCAACCTCCTTCAGCATGGAATCAAGTTTGTCTACCAGCGCCTGGTCGGATGCCGTCCGGTCGACATTATTTCTGAGCGACTTCATCTCCCTCTGGCTGATGAGACCGCTCCTCCTGGCCTCCGCAAGGGCCTTCGGATTTGTCGGGATGGGCACTGCAGATATCTCAACCAGCTCCTGTTGCTTGAAACGCCGTCCCCTCGTTGCGCCGGCGATTTCCTCCCAGTCCTTGGGTATAAACCCCACCGAGAAGCTTCTAAGAAAGCCGCCGCGATAGAGCTTATAAATGGTATCCGCAAACGGGTACTCGGCGCGGGTGGCAAACTGGAGCCTGAACATCAGCTGTCCGTTGCCGATGCGGGTCTCAAGGACCTTAGCGATGGGCGGGCTGTCGTATTTGTGGGCAAAAAGCACCACCGGGTTCTTTCTGAAATTTTCCAGTTCCCAGCCGGTGGTACTCATTACGTCGCCGTCGCGGTCGGCCTCCTCCGTAGAGGCCACGGCCCAGAAACTCCTTGAGGCGTCGTCCTCTTCCTTTAACACGACCCCATACGTCTTGTAGATAGTGGTTGGCATGTCTCTCCCTTTTCTCATCTCTCGCTTTAACAACCGGAAACAAAAAAGGCCCGGGAGAGTTTTTTTTGCTCAAAACTCCCCCGGGCCTCATGGTTTCTTAAAAAGAACCTTCGGTTACCGGATTTTTTATTTCGTGCGGCGTCCGTTCATCACTCCGGACGTGTTCCTAGTATCTAATGGTCTATCTTCTCCTGCTCCTCAATAGACGTTTTTATGTTTCTTATGATGCCGTCTACCAGCACCAGTTCCAAATTGACCGTGCCGTAAAAACCCTCGCGCATCACGCCGTCAATCACCCGGCCGGCCTTTACGCGGAACCGGTCAACCGCCTTTTTATTAATTGGTTTTTCCTTCGTAACCATCATAACTTGAATTTACCACACTTTGTAAACTTGTCAATGGCAGGAATCAACAGTAATCAACACAGGCACAAGGCTAATCTAGCTTTTAGCCTTCCTCTATTTCAATAATGCCTTGTTTCCCTCTTAAAGTGACGGTCCAATTGTTTATCAAGTCTCTCCCTATGCACGCGTGCTCCGCATCTGTTACTATTACTCTGTGAACCTTCTTGTCAAACGGGGACACGGATACTTTTGCTGAGTAAACATCTTCGAATCTTATTGCGGTCGCTTCTTTATAACCAGCCACGAGCATTTTATCTACCTTTACGAGTCCCAATTCTGTTACAATTTTTTGGGGAACTACACTGATAGACGCTCCTGAATCAACAATTGCAGGTAGTGTTCTTGATGAAGATTGTGTGCTATCAGGAATAGAAACAGTACAGTCAATCACTGGTGCAGACGGAAGAAAAGAGGGATTGTAAGGTATACTTAAGCTCATCTCTTACTTACGCAAGAACGGTGTGGGTATATGAGCAACTTCTGGTTCCCTGGTTACCTTTGGCATGTATATAGAACGGTAGCCATATTTTTTGTATACTCTCTCCGCTAATCCAGAGAAATCTTCATCGAAATCAACAACCTCATTGTCTACAATAGCAATAAATTTATTCTTGTAATCTTTGACAAGTCTTTCTTTATTTGCGTTAAAGAACTTCACTGCCTCTTCAAATTCTTCACTGTCAGAACGTTCTACCACCTCTTCATGTTCACCGAAATCTTCTAATGTGTTCCATGGGTCTGTTTCTATTGCCGGTTCACATGCTAGCACAAAATTGCCTCCAAAAGCAACCTTCCACTCCTTTTGCCTACGTAACCATTCATCAGTTTTCCCAGTAGATTGTGGTCCTAGTACATCAACCCAAGAGATTGTTATTTGTTCGTTTGTTGGTGTGTATTCGCCAGAAAATAAGTCAACAGAATCAATAACAATTTGGAAGCTTCCCAACACATCCGCAAGACTTTTCACAGTTCCAGTGTTCCATTGTAACGGTTCTGTTCGCAATATAGGATCTTGCCCTCTAGCTACCATTACGGCGTTATTTCTAGCGGAGTATATTGGGACTAGTGGCGCTGCTTGTCTTCTAATTTGAGTATCCGCAAGAGCCGGTAATGTCATCGTTTATCCCTTTTCTAATAAAGTCTTTAATACACTTTTAGAGCGGCGTATTTTCTCATCAACTTCGGCAACTCTGCGCTTTACATGTTCAACGTTTCCAACATCGCAATGGTAGTTAAATCTGCCTATCACTTCCTTAACAACAACATTATTATCAATTATACTAGGAATTGGGTCAATAGTTAATTTTACTGCAAAATCGCCGTCCTTATAGCGAATAATGCTCCCGGGGAAAACTGCACCTCTTACTAAATCATTGAATGCTTTTGTTTCGGATTCGGGAAGAAACTTTTGCTTTATTAGACCAGTCAGGTCTTCTTCTCCAGGCTTCTTGATGTTCCACGAAGAGTTTAATCCCACAGCATTATATGGCGTATGAGGCAGTTTATTAACATATTCAATCACAATCTGCTTTAGTGTTCCAAGATTACTTTCATTAACTACTTTTAGTCCTACCTCCAATTTGTTCTCATCCACGGTTAGCAAGAAATTTTGCGATTCAAATAGTGAGAAAAGAGGCGTATTAATAAAATTTGTAGCTTGTTCTGCAATAATGTTTTTGTCACGCAACCAATCTTTTGAAGCGATTGAAGGGTTGTAGTTCTGTGCCAAGACAACAATATTAGCGCTATTTAATAGTACATTCATGTGGCACCTCGCATATTAAATGCAACCATACTACATAAGTAATTGCATCAATTCAACTGGAATCCTCTAAGGCCTTTTAACAAAAATACTTAAATTAAGGAATGATTAAATAGTTTTATTATATTACTCTGCTTATGTAGCTTCAAAACTATTCCTGTGCAAAAAAAGGACTATTCTGTTTGTTGGATTCGTGGCCGGATGAGCGTAGGTGACACGTTTTTTTCTATTTGGAATCATTTTCTCGACTCTGTGAATCTCCCCACTCCACGGGGGACATGTTCCATAGCTTCTTGCGGGCCTCGTTGACGGTCCAGACGTCGCTGCCCACAAGTTTAGTTGCTATGTCGCTCTTGTCAAGCTCGTTGTCCCTGAGCGCTTCAACGCCTGAGAGATCGAACTCTCCGAATATGCCCACGCCGAAGCGTGGCGCGAGGAACGTGTTCACACACTCCTCTATTTTTCTGAGGCGCGGGATGACGCCTTTTGTCCAAAAAATCCTGTCCTGTGTCTCAGAGTTGGCATAGTTCGCATGTTCCAGAATCCCGACCTCTATGGGCGGCACCTTGTAGACGGCCAGTATCTCCTCGCGCGACAACCTACGCTGCTCGATAAACTCCATGTCCTTCTGCCCCAAGCTGATTGACTGCCACTGAAGACCCTTTTCGAGCAGGATCACGCGGTGCGAGCGTTCGGCGCCGGAGTATGCCTGGTCAAATTCGGCCCGTAGACGCCACATAGCGGCATCGTTTAGTTCAGCCTGTGTACTTATCACCCCTGAGGGCCGCGCCCCCTGTTTGAAAAACTTTTGGTTGTACATAACGGCATAGAAGTCGGCCAGAAGTCCCTGCCGCACCGCCGCAAGCGGTGACATTCCCCACAATTCGTTGAGCGGGTTAAAGTACTTTAGGTGTATCATCTCGTCCCGGCCATAGCCCACACTCTTTTCGCCCACGCTGAAGAGATAACCGTCTACCAACTCTTCCTTGTTGGGTATGATGCGCATCCTGTCGGGCCTGAGGGGCCATATCTCACCCGGATGCCCGTCGCTGTTATTCTTCTCAAGCGCCCAGAAGCAGTTGCCCGTGAGCTCCATGTACACCATCGAGGCCTCCCAGAAATCGTAGCGTGTCATCCGCGGGTTAACGCCCCAGAACAGTTTTACAAGCGGGTGGGTCTGCGGAAGTCTCTCACGGCCCGACGACGTGTCTTTATAGAACACGAACGGCACGCTTGCCACTGTCTGCGCAATCGCCTTCACACAGGCGAAGACCCAGACGCTTGAGTACTCCGCGTCGCCGTATATTTCCATATATTGTTTGGAACGCCAGTCAACGGGGGTTGCATAACCGTCGCCCCAGGGAGAAAGTGACAGCGAGAGTGGCAACGACCGGTTTGATTTCCTCTGTATGAAGGACATGATTTTGTTCATTACACTCATTCTCTTGACCTCATGTTGTTGGGTGTAGACGGTATGGCATCCGCTTCGACATTCATTATCCTGAATTTACCACAAGTCTGAAATTTGTAAATGGCAGGATTCAACACACCTCAACATGGTCAAATAAACCTTATCCTCGGTGTGGAGTGGTGGCGGAGCTGGCGGACGGCCATCTCCAGGGCGTCGGGGCCGTCGTCGTGGGAACCCCGGGGGAATTCTATCAGCTGCTCTATAAGCAGCTTCAGGTCACGATTAAATAAAATAGTCCCGTTTTCTATCAGCGCAGATAGGCTCGCTATGCGGGCGGTCTTGTCGCTAAAATTCTTAACCCCGCGGATGGGGATAAATAATTTCTCGCGCCTGGAAATGTCTTCAAGCATGTCTTTGAGCACTACCTGAAAGACGTTGGTCTCCACGGCAAGACAGAGAAAATGTGACTTTTTTTTACTGGCTTCCTCTCCGTCCGAATGCCCCGACCATCTCTGAAAATTCCTGACAGCGGCATCGGCGATGGCCGCGGGCCTGCGTCTTTTTATATCAGCCTCAAGCACGTATATCTTTCCGCCAACCTGACCCACCGTGACCATGGCGCTGTAGTCGCCCGAAGAGGAAGAGCCCAGTGCGGGGTCAATCGCCGTCGCTATCAAGAGTTCCTGATTATATAAATCCTCAGGCTTGTAGTAGCTAATCCACTCCTCACGAATCAACTGTTCCTCCGGACTTATCGGGTTATTCTGGTATTCGCACTCAAACGCGATGGATCCAATTCCTTCTTTACCACCATCACCTTGTTTTATTTTTTTCAACCTTTCGGCGTCATAGTAGCCGGACCACAGCGCCGCACCATCCGTACCCAGCGCACGGTATCTTTTGCCCTGCCATTTCTTGAGAAGTTTTGAGAGGAGGCTGTCGTAATGGAGTATCGTGCCCACAACGATTATGTCGCCTTCGGGTCCCGGCAGGTTCAGCACCGAACGGTTGAACCATGACTCAAGCTTCCGTCTCTGCTCGGCGCTCAGCACGCCCTCGTCGTCCTCGAGGTCGTCGCATATTACAAGGTCGGGTCGCGACTCAAAGCTCCTCATTCCGCGGAGGCTTGAGCCGACCCCTTTGGCAACCACCCTCACACCGTTGGAGCATAGAATATCGGTGGATGTCCACTTCTCTCTGCCCACCAGCTCTCCGAAGTCCATCCTGATAAGCCCGTTTTCCTTCAGCTCGCGTATTATCGCCCCCAGGAAACCCTCCGATATGGTGCTTGAGGATGAGATGATTACTATGAAACGTTTCCTTCCGGTGCAGATGGCCCACAGCGGATAGACGAGGCCCATCAGTACGCTCTTGCCGTGTCCCCTGGGTGCCGCAACGGCCTCACGCTTGTTCTCAGTGCTGGAGGCCATGAGGTCATAAAGCTCGGCATGGAACGGCGCGGGAGAGGCCGTCAGATAGTGCCTGAGATACCGCCCGGCAAAGGCTGCGGGGCTGTCCCAGGCATCAAGCTCCGCAAGAAGCTCTTTGCACAGAAGTAATCTCTTCTCTAAGTGAGGTAACCTCCTGTATGAGGGCAGACCTGAGCGCCCGGCGTTCAACCTCCGCAAGTGCCGAGAAATACACGTCTCCAGCATCGCTTTTCCTTTCCTCCCGGTACGCAATCAATAGCTTAAGGGCCTGCGGATCGCCTTCCCCGGCCTTACCGGCAATGGCCTTAAGACCCTGTTCTATCTCGAGGTCTATGTTCAGACCCGAAGCCGCACGTACCGGTATTCTCTTTTTTGTTCTCTTTTTCTGTTTGGATTTCGGCATGTAAGCCCTGGAAAACTGTATCGGCAGGCAGTCTGGTGGAAAGGCAAAAACGCTGAAAAACCCTCGGCCGCAAGCATGCGGGCCTCGGGCATTCACCTGTCCGTTAATAAAGGAAAAAGGAAGGCGGGGTGTACGGTTTGAAACCGCGCGTCATCGGCCTTTGTTTTATTTAGCCTTCCCATATACGGGAAACACACCCCCGGTGCCTTCCATGACTTCTTGTAAGAAGCTTACCACATAACCCGCATATGTCAATGTCCGGACTCAACCAGACTCAACCTGGCTCCACGTCGTTGACACAACCGGACAATACAGTATACTCTAAATATTGTACTGACAATTTCAGGACCGTTTCCATAAGAGGCGCTTTTAATTGTGAAAGGTTTTTCCAGATGAGCAGAGCTTTATTTATTGTGTCTTTACTGATCTTTGCATTATGTGTACCTGTTGCAATGGGACAGGAAATAGCTGGCGAAAAAGAGAAAGCCAGTAACGAAGCCGATTCCCACGAGGGAGGAAAGAAGGCCGCAGAAAAATCAACCGGCGCCAGCCGGGATTTCCTTAAGCTTGCCGAACCCGCCACTAAAAAGAAGAAGAAAGGGGACAGTGCCAGGCCCTACGGGAGTTACTGGACGGCCCTCTATGGGGGCAGAACAGAGGCGGGGGCTGGAATCGATGAGGAGACGGGTGAGCCTGAGGAACCCGCCTTCAGCCCGTATTACGCAAAACCCTCAAAACCTCGCAAAACCACAAGACCGAGGGTATCGGGTGACCTGAAGCTAACGCCACTGACACCGCCGCCGCTCTCGGAATTTGCAGAGGTGGATTTCGCAAGGTTTGCCTCCGGCGCGTTTGCGTCTGAATACGCAGACAAGTTCGTGAAACTTAAGTGTGAATTTGCAAGCCTGGCCCCTCAAGGAATGAGGCTGAAAGAATTTCCGGCGCCGGAGTACGTCAATTTTATGGTAAAGGGCGTCGGCACCACCATGTACGGTCTCACGGTAGCCATGCCCAGCGCCAAGGCGCGCAAGCTCTTCGGGCTTGAATCACATAAAGAGATATTCCTCTACGGCCGCGCAGTCCGCCTCGGCATGAGCCGGCTCACGGTGCTTGTTGAAAAGGTGGACATAACGCAACCAGGAACCCCGGTGAAATAGTAATAAGTACGCCGGGTACACCCTGCGGGCCGTGCCAAAGGCAGCCGCCTGAGGCGCCCTTGAAAGGATTCACCGATGGCGAACTTTCAGCCTCTAGCCAACTTTCAGTCTCCGGCATGACTCTGCCACTACAGCGTCAATGATTATTTCTGCCCCGTGATTAAAGCGGAGTCTTTGTCAAGCCGTACCACCTTGGGCCTCTTGAAGCCGGCCTTCTGGAGCCATCCCTTCATCTCCTCCTCGTCGTAGGATGAACCCTCGCATGTGCCAAGCAGCATATTGAGACTGAAAAGCACCGGGAAGAGGGGGCCTGTACCCGTACCGTCCAGCAGAAATTCGTGTATTATCACCGTGCCCCCCGGTTGAAGGGCGGTATGGCATTTCTTCAGTATACCGACGTTTGTAGCCGGGGCGTAGATATGGACGAGGTTCGAGACGAAAACCACGTCATAGGCCTCACTGCCAAACTCTGCTTCCAGACAGTCCCCCACCCTGGTATGCACCCTTTCCTCAAGCCCCGCCTCCTTTATGCAGCGCCGGGCTATCTGGATGTTGTCCTCCAGGTCGAACACCGTGGTGGTAAGTCCGGGATGCAACCTGGCAAACTCGATGGAATACGCACCGGGACCGCCGCCTAAATCCAGCAGGTGCTTGAAGCGTTTCAGCCCGAATTTCCTGGCAATCAACCGGGCCTTCATAATGCCGCTGTTGTGCATGGAGGCCATGAAGTCCTCCAGGCGCGCGGGGTCGGTTCCGATGTCCTCCACCACCGATTTGCCCGTGCGCACGGCCTCCTGCAGCCTTGCCCACCTGTCCCAGAGGTTGTGCATGTGGTGGATGCGGGCGCCCTGATAGAGCGGCTTATCCCGCACGAGATATTCATTTGCCCAGGATGTGTTTTCATATCTCCTTTGTGTCTTCCTCAGGAGTCCGAGGGAGACTAGGGCGTCAAGGAGCATCTCCGTCGCCCTCGCGTCCGTCTTGAGCTCCTGGGCGGTCTCAATGGACGACCTTGCACATTTACCAAGCAGGTCGAATATCCCAAGTTCTACCCCGGCAAAGATTACCTGTGACTTCCAGTAGGCCCAGCTCAATTCTTCCATGCGATCTAGTTCCTTCATCTAAGTCCTCATTCCCGTATTCTCGTACAGTGAGTTCTTTACGGCACGCAAGGTCTCATCATGGATGCGCCGGGCCATTTGTTTCAAATCTTCCATGGTTTCATCGTTATCACCGTGTTCAAACCGCGAGAGCACATCGTCATAAGCGCTGATAAGCAACTCGTTCACCCCGGCGAGCATACCGTCTTCTCTGGTTACATTGCAGACGTCGGCGTCGTCAGGTTGCAGCATGTCCAGAACCCCCCGGCAGAGGCTGACTGCGGCCTCTGAGAATGCAGCAACCTTTGGGTCACTGAACTCGCAAAAGGCCTCGTAGCCGGTAAGGGGTTCCGCCGTTGTCTGCGGCAGTTCGATTACGCGCTGGAAATCGGGAGTGCCCCGAAAAAACGTCTGCCCATGGTGCAGGATGTGGGCGGTTACTGCGGGCGTACGCAACAGTTCAAGTTTTCTGAGAAACTCGAAATTCTCTCTGACGTCAGCCAGGGTGGAACCGGGATGAAACATTATAAAACCCAGTGTGGGTTCAATACCAAGGCGCCGGAGGGTCTTTACGGCCCCCTCGTTCGCACCTATAGAAACGCCCTTTTTGAACCGGTTGAGGACGTGCTGGCAGCCGCTCTCTATACCAAGAAAGACCTCCCTGAGTCCGGCATCTACCAGCCGTGACAGGCTCTGTTCCTCTACGTCATTGGCGCGGCATTCAATGCCGAATCTTATTTTCAGACTGTCCTTAATTATGAGGCCGGCCAGTTGAGAGGCCCGTTGCTTGCCATCTCTGCCCGGACCGAAGAAGTTTGCATCGGCGAAGTAGAAATCCCGTATGCCCCGGTCTCTGTACAACGTCTTTATCTCCTGGAAAACATTTTCGGCACTTCTACCCCGCCATGATGCGGATGTGTTATTAGTGTAGAAGGGATTGATATAGCAGAACGTGCAGTGGCCGTAGCAGCCGCGGCTGCCCAGCACGTAGGTGGTGATACCTCGTTTTTCATGCGGCCACATGTCACTCCGGTCAGGGAACGGGAGGCCGTCCAGTTCTGTGTTCAGGACACGCGGCCTATTTTTTATAATCCGGCGTTCCCCGGTGGCGGCGTCAATCCGCGCGAATGCCAATCCTTCTATCTGACCCAAAGTTTCAGGGGCGGGGTCATCCAGGAGGGATTTAGACAGCTCTAGCAATGTAAACTCAGCTTCGCCGATGGCGACGGAGTCTATAAAAGGGAATTGCTTAAGAATGTTATCGTATGAAAACGTTGGGTAGAAGCCGTACAGGCTTATGTGTGTCCGGGGGCACAGGACGCGCAGGCGTGAGAGCATGTCGAAGACGCCGGCGGTCTTGTCCCAAACATACACCATATGAACCGCGAGGAGTTTCGGCGGCTTTGTTTTGATTTCGTCCAGGGTCTGCTGCATGGACCAGCGCATGAGATTTGCGTTGATGATTTCCGCGGGCATCTTGTGTGATTTGAGCACGGCGGAGATGTAGGGTGTCAGGAGATTTGCGGACAGCGGGGCGTTAACCACGTCCTGATGCCTCTCCGGGTCATCCGGCCGCGGGTGTTCAAGCAGGATGATGGACGATACTTCTTGGGTGTTTGATTTCATAGTCCTGAGCGTTCCCGGGTTCTTTACGTGGTATTAAACACAGGTGCTTAAGCGCTGTCAATTTATTTCAGGTCGTGGGTGAGATAATGAGACCCTTCGCCAGTTCCTTCGCCCTGCTCAAGGCTTCGGCTCAGGGTGACAAGGGTTATACAAAATGCCATTCTGAGTGGAGTGTAGTCACGTTGTAGGCGGATTCACCTCTGCCGCTACAATACGATGGCAGGTACTGGAGTCTGCCCCGAAAATACAAGCAAAGCAGGCTTTGCCACTACAATTATATCGGGATGATGTATGACAATCGAAGGTTTTGAAGTACCTGGTTATTCTACAACGCCGCGGCTACGCTTCTCTTCCGGCTTTTTTCGAGATACGGCTGGTAATATTCCTTAACCGTCTTGAGGGAGCAGAGCTTGCCGCACATGGTGCAGGTGTCGCCTTCCATGGGAGGGCGGCTCTTGCGAATCTCCCTGGCCCTCTTCTCGGATATCGCGGTCGTGTACTGAGTCTCCCAGTCCAAGTCCCTGCGCGCGACTGCCATCTTGAGGTCCGCGTTCTTTACCTTGTCCTTGAGCTTGACCATGTCGCCCACGTGGACGGCCACCCTTGCGGCCATGACCCCCTCCCTGACGTCGGCAACGTTGGGCAGGGCGAGGTGTTCGGGCGGAGTGACGTAACAGATGAAGTCGGCGCCGTACATGGACGAAAGCGCGGCGCCTATAGCCGACGAGATGTGGTCATAACCCGGTGCAACGTCGGTAGTTATCGGTCCCAGCATGTAGAAGGGGGCGTTATTGCTCAACCTCTTCTGTAATATAACGTTGGCCTCTATCTCGTCGATGGGTATATGGCCCGGGCCTTCGACGATGCACTGGACGCCCTTTGACTGGGCGTATTCGGCTATCTCCGAGTTGATAATCAGTTCCTGTATCTGCGCCCTGTCGGTTGAGTCGTGGACGGCCCCGGCCCTGAGGCCGTTGCCCAGGCTGAGGATGACGTCGTGCCGCTTCATTATGTCTATAAGGCGGTCTATCTGTTCGTAGAGGGGGTTTTCCTTCTGATTGTGTTCAATCCAGGCGGTGAGGAACGAACCGCCGCGGCTGACCAGACCGCCGAAGCGGTAACCCTGTTTCTTGAGCCTCTCCAGCACAAGGCGGTTTACACCGCAGTGGATGGCCATAAAACCGATGCCCTCTTCGGCCTGCTGCTCGATTATATCGAACAGGGCCTCAGGGTCCATCTTCTCCACCGCGCCCCTGTCCCTGATAGCCTCGATGGCTGCCTGGTACAGAGGAACTGTGCCGACCGTCAGCTCTACAGCATCAAGCACCCTGCGCCTAATTTCTCTCAGGTCGCCTCCGGTGGATAGCTCCATCAGTGTGTCTGCGCCATATTCCTCGGCGGTGCGGGCCTTCTCCACCTCCATGTCAATGTCCACAATGTCTGGCGAGGTGCCGATGCTGGCGTTTACCTTGGTCCTTAGCCCCATGCCTATGCCCACCACCCGCGATTTCCTGTGTGGGTTGCCGTAGAGGACTGTCTGGCCTCTGGCTATTCCTTCTCGTATAAACTCAGGGCAGACGTCGTCGTAACAGGCGGCCTCTTCCATCTGAGGCGTAATCTCGCCCTCTCTGGCCCGCTCTAATTGGGTCTTCATTAGTTTGTCCTAGCTATAAACGGCTGTGACCGTCTCGTTGATTAATGTTTAAAGGTTCAGGCGGGCACTACCCTTTGGGAGCTTTCCCATATCCCGTGCAGGTTGCATCTCTCCAGGACCTTCAGCGTTGTTTCCTTTTGTGTAAGAAGGGGAACCGTTACGATAGCCGAGGGGCTTCGGGGGCTGAATTCGGTCCTTGACACTAACACGTTATCGGCGTGGACCTCTATCCACTGTATCCAATGGTTTGGACTCATGCCATGAATGATGTTGCCCACCTGCGCGGTGAGGTAGAAGGGCTGATTTATCTTTACGTAGGAGGGAATGCTTATGACCGGGGCGTGTTTCTTCTCCAGAGTGGTCATGTTGTCCGGGTCGGACACGCGGTTTATGCATGCGAAGAGGTCGGTTTTTGTCCCATGCGCCCCCTTGCCGTGGCGTGCAGCACATCTGGGACACGGGGACCCGCCGGCCGCAATTCTCGATTTGCACATTTCACACGGCTCATCCGCCAGCACATCCTTCAACAACACAACCGGTCCCAGGAGGGCTAAACCTGTGCCCGTTAGAAACTCCCGCCTCCCCATGGTCCGCATACGTCCCTCCTCTTGCGATACTTACGTAAAACAAAAGCTTATTTGAACGTTATCTTCTTTACTTCCTTCTTTTGGATAATTACCAGCCCGTGAAACATCCTCCGGACGAGTAGGAAGTCTTCTGATTCACTTATCAACTCACCCTTTATCAGGGGCGAATTCTTGGACTTCAGCCTTATAAGCGCTTGCTTCTTGGGGGCCTTCTTCTCACCGAAGGTTATTTCCCAGAAGTCCAGCGGTTTGCTCCTGTTGGGAAACACCTTATTCAGGAATTCGGGACTGTAGGAAAAGGCGGGGTCGATTTCCGTGTTTTGCGAGAATTTCCCTTCAAGCAGCTCATCTATGTCAACGTTTCCCTTATAGACTCTGGCCAGGATGTTTCCGTGTATGTCACGATTTCTGAGTCCGAACTCAAGCCTCACCTCTTTGCCCTCAAGTAACCCCCGAACGTATCTGTATGCCTCTTCCCCGTCCTCTTCGGTCAATTCTACCCCTAACATCCGGACCTGATCCCCGTTTTCAAGCAGGATAGTATTGGCGCTTATTACCTTGGCCACCTTGTGGAGGGTCTTGGGTTTCCTGTTGAGAATATAGACGTCGGCATCGAAGACATCGGCCAACGGTTTAGTTAGTCCTGCGCGTCCTGCCTGTTCTGCGGCATCCACAGGTGTTTCGGCATACCCTCCAGGCGTCCCCTCCAGACCAGCGAGGATCCGATCTACGTCCTCCTGGGCATTGACATTGGCCGTAGCGGCACACAAGAGGGCCATAAAAACAAGTATCCTTGAATAAAAGACTAACATGGCATAAATCCCCATAAAGGATTGCCACCCTTTCTGGTCACGCACATATTAAAAGAAAGCCACTGTTTTGTCAACACCGGGGATTAAGCAGGCCGGGGACGAGGGACAGTAAGACATCTTCCGTATTCCCGGCAGAATAGCCATGAACACCCGTGACCTTTTGGCAATGCTACCGGGATTCAGGTGAAATAAGATTGTTGACATCCCAAACAGGCCTTGATACGATATCCGCCTTTCCAGCTTGCGGTATGACAACCACTTAAGGAAGGTATAATGGACTTTGCAGCGGCTCTGAAGCCTGTCAACTCATCAATGATAGAGGTCGAGCAACGCCTTTTCACCGACCTTGCCGCCGACAATAGAGAGGTCGGCGAGATAATCCTGCACGTAAGCAGATTTAAGGGCAAGAGGTTCAGGCCAGCCGTTCTTCTCCTCAGCGGTAAGGTCTGTGGGAAGATAGCCCCACAGCATCTGGACCTTGCGGTTGTTGCAGAACTGATACATATAGCCACCCTGATTCATGATGACGTAATCGACGAAGCTACGATGAGGAGACACGTCGAAACCGTGGACGCGAAATGGGGCAGAGAGATATCCATATTGCTGGGTGATTATATCTGGTCGAGGGGTTTTACCATACTGGCCTCTATGGATTCACAGATGGCCACCTATATAATGTCACAAACGGTGAACATCATGTGTGAAGGCGAGCTGGTTCAGCTTATAAGGCGCTACGACCTGAGCCTTACGGAAGAGGAGTATCTGGACATAATAGAGCGTAAGACCGCCCGCCTCTTTGCCACATGCTGCCGTCTTGGAGCCATGTTTGCCGGCGCGAATCGCGGTATGCAAGAGACGCTGGCCAGCTACGGCCTCAAAATAGGTATGGCGTTCCAGATAGTGGACGACTGCCTTGACATAGTCGGAAATGAGGACGAGATGGGCAAGTCGCTTTCTACCGACCTGCAAAAGGGGAAGCTTACATTGCCCATTATACGCCTGGCTGGAAACCTCCCGGAGACCAGAAGAGAGAGCACGTGCAGCTGGATATTCCAGAATTTTAACGACCAGAACCGCAGTACGGTACTGGAACTCTTTACGGAACACGACGCTGTCGAGTACTCCATCAACAAGGCCAACCAGTATGTCCGTGAAGCCAAGGACGTGATCTCTTCCCTCGCGGAGTCAGAGGGCAAAATGGCCCTGCTGGAGCTGGCTGACGCGGTGGTCAGCAGAACAAAATAAAGATCCCGAGGGGTCGAAACGCTTTCTAAGTGTGTTCGCCGTGCCTTAATGCGCTTCCTTTTGTGTAATCCCCCGGACTACCCAGAATATCCCGCAGATGGTCTTGGCGTCTGCTATCTCGCCCGTTTTGATCTTGTCTATGGCCTGACCCAGTTTCATCTTCACGACCTCTATACCTTCTTCAGGCTTGTACCCCGGCGCAGTCAGCTCTGTAGCCCTGTAGATGTGCATCAGTTCGTCCATAACACCGGGAGAGGTATAGAACTGTCCCAGTTTCTCCATCTTTCCGGCATTCAAGCCGGCCTCCTCTCTCAATTCTCTCACCGCGCATTGCTCCGGACTCTCACCCTTCTCAATGATCCCGGCAGGTATCTCATACAGTTCGGAACGGATGGCATAGCGGAATTGCTTGACCAAAAAAACGTCTCCCTCCTCCGTTACGGGTACGACAGCTACGGCGCCGGGATGAGATACAACCTCGCGAAAAGTGTGCCTGCCGTCAGGGAGTTCCACCTCGTCCCTGTATAGACGCAGTCTCCTTCCGTCATATATCATTTTACTCTGGAGAGTCTTTTCCACTTCGTTTCCTCCTTTCATGCCGAAGAGAACGGTATATCCAGCCCGCAACAGGTCTCCGCAAAGACCGTCTCAAGACCTTTGCCGTGGGCGTAAGCCGCTGCGCCATCCGCCGGAAAAGCGATACCGTCAAGTCCCGCGTCGATGGCCAAACGGTCGACCGTCTGCTTGTACCTGCCCATGGGGCGGGCGCAGCCCAGAATAATGCGGGTGGAAGGCATTTTCGAGCGCGCCCGCTGGAAAAAACTACCCACCGCTTCAACCGGTGGCGGCGTGACATCCGCCATCGCCGTACCCAGGAGCGGCGTTAATATTACAATTACCAGCGCCTTCAGCTCGTACCTCGAAGTAAACTCCAGGGCTTTGTCCTCGCCCTTGAAAAGGCCGCGATGAAGCCCGAGGACTATATGTGGCATTACCGGTATTTCTCGCCGGGACAGTGCACGCAGAGAGGCCTCATAATCTTCAACTCCGGCCTCGAGATGATAAACTTCCCTTATGGTCTCATTACTGCCGATTATGTCTATGAGCACGGCGTCTACGGAAGACCGTCTGAGGCCCTCGGCCTGAGCCTCGTCCACAAGCCCGGAGTGGACAAATACCCTTAGACCCAGCCCCTTCTTAAGTTCACCCATCACGTCAAAGAACTCCTCAAGGGGAACGCGCCCGTGGACGTCGCAGCCGCCTGAGATAAGCACTCCCGTTGTGCCCGTTGAGGCGGCGCTGCGGCACGTCTCAAGGAGCTTCTCTGGCGTGGCCGCGGCCCTCATATGTCCCAGGAGCTGTCCGCCGCAGTGTTCGCAGTCAAGCGCACACTTTTTTCCGGTGATACTTACCGGCAGGAAGTTATTGGGGTTCGCCTGCCTGAATTCTTCAGTCTCGTAGCGTTTAAGCCCCGGCGCGTAGAAGACGATTTGACCTGGTTTGCGCATTTTTACTTCTGTTCTTCTTCACCAAAGAGCCCTTTTTCGGTATAATCCTTATATTCCTGCTCCAGCCATGACTGTACGTCTGACGCACCCTGTACCAGGTCTTTCCTGTCTTCTTCCAGATTGTCGGGCTCTATTACCACGAACCAGCCCTTGCCATAGGGGTCTGTGTTTACAAGGCGCGGGTCATCAAGAACCTCCCGGTTTACCTCTACAATCTTCCCGGCCACGGGCGCCTTCAGGGGGCCGATGTATTTGCCGGCCTCAAGCGAGCCGAAAGAACGCCCCTTGTTGACCGACCTGCCCGCGGGAAGTATTTTGACGTACGCCACCGTGCCCGCGGCCTTCTGGCCGAACTGGTCTAAACCCACGCGCACCTTCCCCTCCTCTACTCTCGCCCACAGGTGGTCTTTGCGGTCGTAAAGGTATTCGTCCGGGAGAAATATGTCTTCAAACCTGGCCATTGCATGTACCTCGATACTTATTAGAGGGACTTGAGAAGTAGCTCGGTTATGTCCATCACCTGCATCTTGCCTCCCAGGTGTTTCCTTGCGCCCTGAAACATGCGTTTACACTGCGGGCAGGCTACTACCAGCACATCGGCGCCTGTCTCCACAAACTTTTGATACGTCTTGTAAGATATTTCAGAGGCCAGGGTAGGGTCCGCTGCCTCAAGGACACCACCGCCGCCACAACAGATACTGTTCGACCTGTTGTCACCTATCTCACGGAAATCAATGCCGGGAATTGCCCTCAAAACTTCCCTCGGAGATTCATACACGCCGGAGTTTCTCCCCAGGTCGCAGGGGTCATGATAGGTTACCTTTAAATCCTTCTTGCGAAGCTTGAGGCTGCCCTCTACCAGGAGTTCCTTAAGGAACTGGGTTGAGTGTTTGAGGGTTATGCCATTAAGGAAGGGAGAATATTCAACGTTCCAGGTCATGTAGCATGAGGGACAATTGAAAACCACCGTGTCCGCTCCAATCTCCGTCAATTTCTCAATATTACGTTCCCTGAGCCCTTCCATCTGAGCTTTCATGCCCGCGGCCTTCAGCGGGAAGCCGCAACATATCTCTTCAGGACCCAGTATGGTAAAATCCACCCCGGCCTTCACAAGCAGGGCGGCAAATGCCTGCGGTATGTCCTGAGCCAGCGGTGAAAAGCTCGACACGCAGCCCACGTAGTACAGGACCTTTGCCCTGGATTTCCGCAGCCCTTCGTGAGGCGGCTCTTCCTCTAAAAAATCCACCCACAGCGCCCGCTCTACGTTCGGGTAGTTGAAGATGTTACCCTCGGCGGCAACACCGTCTTTTATGTGTCCGAACCCCTTGGGGAATTCGCCTGTGCCCGTGGCGTACTCCTCTCTTATCGAGTACCACATGTTCTGGAGGTCTATCTTGGAAGGGCAGACCTCGGTGCAGTAACCGCACAGGGTACAGCGGAAAGCCGCCTCGGAAAGGGTGAATAAATCCTGCCTGGAGAATTTCTTGCCGCCAAGAAGTCTTGAGGCCCACGCGGGGCCATATTTGTAGAGCAGGTGGTCCCTCATTTCTTTGAGCTTTACCACGGGCGCAATCGGGTCCATGTCGCGTCCCTTGTAGGTCTCGCAGACCCTGAGGCACTCCCCGCACCGGGTGCAGCCGGAGAATTCAATGAGCTGTTTGACGGTGAAGTTTTTTGGGGTTTTCCCGCTCGTATCAATGGAAACAAAGGAGTCCTTGTGGTCGAGCGAGTTTATCAGCATTGTAAGGGGAGTGGTCAGCAGGTGAAAGGCCCTGGAAAAGGGGATATACGAGAAAAATGTCAGTGAGACCAGCGCGTGGAACCACCATATATATAAATATGAGCCATCCCGTCCCTCGACCAGAGGTGCCATAACAGATGCCATGCCGGCGCCGACAAACGACGCCCTGGATTCCACGTCGCTCGATAACAGACGGAGCCCCTCCACGGCATACCCGCTCACCAGCGATACGAGAAGCAGCGTGACCAGTACCTTGTCCTCCAGGAACGTCTTAAGGTAGGGCAGCTTTAACACGTAACGCCTGTGCAGGGCCAGGAGAAGACCCACAAGCAGGAGCAGTCCGGCGGCGTCATTCACAAAGGCAAACCAGGGCCTGTCCTTCTCAATACTCAAAAGACCCCAATCGGTGAACTGGTCGCCCAGACTCCCTACAAAAAACAGTATGCAAAAGCCCAGGGCCAGGGGGAAGTGCATGGGCCATCGTGTCGGGTCTCTGCCCAGGAGGGTCTTTTCAAGCAAGATGTCACGGGAGAAAAGACGAAGAATCCCTTTGCTGAAAATTGCCCTGTATAATGCCCCGGCCAGAAAGGAGAGTTTCTCCGTAAAACTGCCCTCTCTGGTCCTGCTAAGTGCGCCCCTGAGCCAGAAACTCAGGTGGGCAAGAATACCCGCGGCAAATATTGTCGTGAACAGGATCTCTGCGGCAAGAAACAGGCGTGGATATTGCTCCAATGTATATACCTCTTAAGCACGCAAATCTTTACTATAGATGCAGGACAGAAAAATGCGGTTAGTCTGCCTTTTCTATAAGAATCTTCCAGAGGTCGTCAGCCTCCTGGAGGACTTCTATGGGATAGCCCTTTTTCTGGCAGAAGTTGGGGATAGTGTTCTTGGCAGCCGGTTCGTAGTCGCACATGACCTCCAGAACCTGTCCTTTTGAGAGGCCTTTCAGGGAGTCCCTGGTTTCTATGAGCGTGTAGGGACATATTTTTCCGCGGATATCAACCGATTGTTCAGGCTGTTTTTCTCGTAAGGAAGACATTGCTTCTAACGTACCTTCCGGCTAGGCAAAATTTATAACCTTGTTATGGACTATCAGCTCCACAAGCTGGTCGTAATCTATGAAGTCAACGTCCTCATGGAAACGGTCTTCCAGTCCCCTCTTTAGAACGTCGTCCTTCAGCACGTGAACCTTAACCTTCGACCCCACAAAACGCCGGGCGTCAAGGTATATGCCGTCCTGTATGAGGACTACCTGCGCGTCTGCGTCCAGCTTTGCAATCTTCAGGCCGTTCTCTCCGTAAGGCTTGTTTATCAGGTACAGGTTAGCCATCTGGATGTCTCCTAGAAATCCATAACGAAATCGGCTGTCCGGATGAGCTTCAGAATCTCTTTTCGAGGAACTATTTCAAACTCGGTGCCAACGTCCCTCTCTTTTATACGACGCTCTTTCAGGGACTCTCTTTCCACTAACAGCTTGGCCCCTTCCTGTTTCTGGAGGGACGTTATATATCTTTCCGTGTCTTTTCTGTTCACGCCGTGCAGGGTAAAGTATACGCCGTCGCCCAGGTAGGCCACGGTGGCGACATTTTCGTCAATACCGCTTGTAATACCCACGGCCGCCCTCAAGCCCTCTGTGTAAAAGACATTACCGAAGGGAGCCTGGTTTATCGTTATGAGTACCGTTCTCTGTGCCACAGAAAGTCCCCTATAGTGTGATGAGGCTGTCTACCTCGCTGACCATTTCCGCAAAGTCGGGCAGCCCGCCCACCACCACGCCTTCGATATAGTCCTTCCCCTTCTCCAGGCCGCGCGCGTTGACGCATACGCCGCATGCCACAATAGTCGCCCCCTTCCGCACCAGCTCCTCAAAGCGGTCCTTGGGCACTACATCCATGTCGGGAAAGGTCTGCAGCTTTATGGGGTTGTACACGCCGTCAAGGTAGAGGAACATCTTTATCTCATGACCCTTATCAAGGGCGCTGCTGGCAATATTGCAGGCCGTCTCCCAGTTCTCAAACTGGTAAGGACCAAGGGTAAGCAGCATGCCTATTTTTGCCATGTTAAAAAATACCCCCCGCTAGAAATGTACCTGACAGAACTCCTGGTAATCAATGAGCTCCTTAATGGTCGGATTCTCGCCGCAGACCGGACACTTCGGGTTCTTGCGGATACGTACCTTGCTGAACTCCATGGTTAACGCGTTGTAGAGCAGGAGCTGTCCTTTCAGGAGTGTCCCCTTGCCCAGGAGGAGTTTTATTATCTCCGTGGCCTGAATGGAGCCCACCACGCCGGGTAAGACCCCAAGGACCCCCGCTTCCTGACAGGAGGGCACAAGCTCGGCCGGCGGAGGCATTTCAAACAAACATCTGTAGCACGCCGTCTCGCCCGGAATTATCGTGGTCACCTGGCCTTCAAACTTAAAAATAGAGCCGTGGGAAAGAGGCTTACCCGACAGCACGCACGCGTCGTTGACAAGATATCTTGTGGGAAAATTATCGGAACCGTCAAGTATGACGTCGTAGTCTTTTATGATGTCCATTATGTTTTCTGAGGTCAGCCGCTGCATGTACGGGACTACTTCTACGTCGGGATTAAGGGCCTCAAGCGTCGCCTTCGCTGAGAGCGCCTTGGGAAAACCTATGTCCTTTGACGAATGCAGTATCTGGCGCTGCAGGTTGGAGTGGTCCACGTCATCGTCGTCGACTATACCGAGCTTTCCGACACCGGCTGCGGCAAGGTAAAAGCCCGCGGGTGAGCCCAGTCCTCCGGCGCCGACCAGGAATACCTTAGAATCAAGGAGCTTCTTTTGTCCGCGACCCCCTATCTCATTCAGTATGATATGCCTTGAATAACGCTTTATTTGTTCTTCCGAGAACTCCATGCCCTTAATCTGTCTCCTTTTTAAATACCATCTTCCAGCTACTCTCGCCTATCTTTTCGACGGCCAGGACCTTTTGTCCTTCATTCTCCATGCTCTTCGGAACGTTCTCCACCGCGGGTTCATGGTCTACCTCTACTTCAAGGATTTCCCCAACCCTCATTTCCTCAAGCGCTAGCTTTGACTTCACGAATGTATACGGGCAAACTTCGCCCTTCAGGTCTATCTTGCGATGCGGGGTTACGTCGCTGGCGCCTTTGGCCTCACTTGCCACCATTATACTCCCAAGCCGGCTGAACGGCGTGTTGGCAAACTGGACAAAACGGAATTATAGCATAAAATGGTATCCTTTCAATCACTTTTTGAATGCAAAAAGAGGTTGACAGTATCTGCGTTGTTGTTAGAATTGCTTGTATTAGCGTATTTTAGGAGAATTTTGACGGGTCCTCAAGGGGTAAGAGTCATGGTCAGGATGGAACTAGTGAGGATAGTGATTTCTGAGACCAGCGACCATCAGATTATAGTTCTGAAGGAATCCCATGGCCAGCGGAGCTTCCCTATCGTCATTGGACTTCATGAGGCCTGGGCGATAGACCGTGCCGTGAAAGGGATACCGACGCCGAGGCCGCTCACGCACGACCTGCTCAACAGCATAATGGAGGGGCTGGGAGCGGGCCTTTCACAGATAATCATAAGCGACCTGAGAAACAACACCTTCTACGCCAAGCTGATGGTCAGGGGAAACGATGACGGGGTAGTTGAGATTGATTCCCGCCCCAGCGACGCCATTGCCCTGGCGATGCAGAGAAAGACGCCGATATTTGTTGAAGAAAAGGTCCTTGAAGAGGTCTGCAAGTGGAACAGTCCCTAAGGAGGGATGGCCGAGTGGACTAAGGCGGCAGTCTTGAAAACTGCTGTGCGCTCTGCGCACCGTGGGTTCGAATCCTACTCCCTCCGCCATTTTGCCTGTCTTGCCGGGAACAACGTTTTTTGCCACACCTCCACAAACACGCCCCAGCAGCACTTTTACTCGCAGGCAAGCTGACGGTCGACAACGGAGACATCCCAAGGACCCTGTATTACCGTCATTCTAATTCGTATAAACGCGCGGAGGCTGACGTCACGCCAAATGGGTGAAAATAATAGATGAAGATAGGGATAATAGGTCTTGCAAACTCGGGCAAAAGCACCATCTTTAACGCCCTTACCGGACAGAACGTCCCTGCCACCGCTTATCCCACGGCAGAGGGTAAACCCCATATCGGGATGGTAAAGGTCCCGGACGAACGGATAAAGAAACTGA